>NZ_JBFPJH010000090.1:0-12197 GCF_040838255.1 Bacillus sp. C30
ATATATATTACTGAAAATAGTTCTCATTATCGTTGACAATGAGAATTAAGTTGAAATACACTTACAACGTATCATTATACATTGAAGGGGAAACGCTGCATGTTATTAAAAACAAATCAAGCAAAATGGATTGGATTATTTGTTGGAATCGTTGCAGTCGTTATTTGTATTTGGGGAAGTATTATTTTCGGATATACAAATACGAGCTGGAAATTAGCTTTAGATGCTTTTTTCCATTTTAATGGTTCAAATGAGCATATTATTATTCAAAATGTGCGTCTACCAAGGGCGTTAATTGCAGCAAGTGTTGGTGCTAGTTTAGCCATTGCGGGTTGTTTGATGCAAACTTTAACAAAGAATCCGCTTGCTTCTCCAGATTTTATTGGATTAAATTCAGGCGCTGCGTTCTTTATAGTTGTAGCAATTGTACTCTTTTCCGTGACATCATTATCAGCTTTTACATGGATTGCCTTTTTAGGAGCGGCAGTTGCAGCAGTACTTGTATTTGCCTCTAGTTCTTTAGGAAAAGAAGGGACAACGCCTCTTAAGTTAACATTAGCAGGTGTAGCGATAAGCGCTTTATTTTCATCATTAACACAAGGGTTACTTGTATTAAATGAAAAAGCATTTGAAGAAGTGTTATTTTGGCTTGCCGGATCTGTGCAAGGAAGAAAGTTAGAGATTTTACAATCAGTATTCCCGTATTTATTAATAGGCTGGATTGCATCTTTTATGATGGCAGGGAAAGTAAATACATTAATGATGGGGGAAGATGTCGCAAAGGGGCTCGGACAACGAACGATTTTAATGAAATCATTCGTGTTACTTATTATTGTACTGTTGTCTGGTGGTTCAGTTGCGGTTGCTGGTCCAATTGGATTTATTGGCATCGTTACTCCTCATTTCGCAAGAGCTCTTGTTGGGGTAGATCACAGATGGAGAGTACCCTATAGCGGATTGTTAGGTGCAATACTATTACTCTTAGCTGATATAGCAGCTAGATATGTCATTATGCCACAAGAAGTACCAGTAGGGGTTATGACAGCATTTATCGGGGCCCCATTCTTTATTTATATTGCACGTAAGAGAGGGCTTAGCAAATGAAGAAGTATATTCCGTTTCGTATAGGAAAAGGTGGGCTCTCGTTTTTAATGTATAAACGAGCTGTTCTAGTCTTGTTTAGTTTACTAGTTGTTTTAATAGGATTATTTTTTGCGAGTGCAGGTATGGGAGATATGAAAATTGCTCCTTATGATGTATGGCAAGCGATTACGGGAAATGGCGATGCGATGTCAAATATGGTTGTAAATAAATTTCGTATGCCGCGTATTTTAATTGCCATCCTTGTAGGAATCGCACTTGCTGTAGCGGGCTGTATTTTACAAGGGCTCGTTCGAAATCCACTGGCTTCTCCTGATATCATCGGGATTACGGGCGGGGCAAGTGTTGCAGTTGTACTATTTTTAGCTATATTTAGTGATAAAAATAATGCGCTAACAGTAAGCATTCATTATATGCCATTAGCAGCTTTTGCTGGGGCAACAATTGTAGCGTTTTTTGTATATTTATTTGCCTGGAAAAATGATGGATTATCACCGATTAGTCTTGTTTTAATTGGTGTTGGATTTTGGGCATTAACGAAAGCAGCAACAACTTTATTTATGTTGTTAGCACCAATTTATCAAGCAAGTCAAGCGAATGTATGGATCACAGGTACTGTTTACGGTTCTTCATGGCAAAATGTTATGGTACTTGCGCCGTGGGTTCTCATTTTAACGACAATATCATTTATCGCTGCGAGACATTTAAATGCACAAGAGCTAGGGGATGATATAGCAGTGGGACTTGGTGTTCCTTTAACGAAGTCGCGTGTATTTATGTTGTTACTTAGTACAGCTTTAATTGGCGGGGCAGTTGCCTTTGCAGGAGGGATTGGATTTGTTGGTTTAATGGCACCTCATATTTCGCGAAGATTAGTTGGCTCTTTCTACGGTGCATTGCTCCCAGTTGCGGCGATTATCGGTGCAATTCTAGTACTCGCTGCAGATTTAATTGGGCGTACAGTTTTCACGCCACTTGAAATTCCAGCAGGGGTATTTACATCAGCAATTGGTGCACCTTATTTTATTTATTTACTTTATAAAAGTCGGAATTCATAAAGGGAGATGAATATGCAAAAAGCATTGGAGACGAAACGCTTGACGCTGTCGTATGGTGAAACGATTATTATTGATGAGCTGAATTTAGAAATTCCAAAAGGGGAAATTACAATCTTCATCGGTTCTAACGGTTGTGGGAAATCAACTTTATTACGTTCACTAGCTAGATTATTAAAGCCAACAACCGGTGACATTTTGTTAGATAATCAAGCAATTCAAAGTATGCAAACGAAGCAAATCGCTCGTCAAATGGCGATTTTACCGCAAGGGCCACAAGCACCGGAAGGACTTACGGTATTACAACTTGTAAAGCAAGGACGTTATCCATATCAAACATGGCTGAAGCAATGGTCCGAAAAAGATGAGGAAATGGTACAAAAAGCGCTTGCTGCAACGGGTATGACAGAATTTGCTGAGCGTGATGTTCATGCCCTTTCAGGTGGACAACGTCAACGTGCTTGGATTGCAATGACCCTTGCACAAGATACAGATATTATTTTGCTTGATGAGCCGACTACATATTTAGATATGACGCACCAAATTGAAGTGTTAGATTTATTATTCGAATTAAATGAAACAGAGCAAAGAACGATTGTTATGGTATTGCACGATTTAAATTTGGCATGTCGTTATGCAGACAACATTGTAGCTATTCAAGATAAACAAATATATGCGCAAGGTAAACCAGAAGAAGTTATTGACCAGAAGTTAGTTCGGGATGTATTCCGTATGGAGTGTCAAATAAGCGCTGATCCGTTATTTGGGACACCGCTCTGTATCCCGCATGGAAGAGGAAGACGTGTACTTAAAGAGGCTGTTCAGGCGATGAGATAACGAAAAAAGACGATGAGGATTCATCGTCTTTTTTATTTTTGGCAAGAAAATAATAGAAAAAGGGGAATACGTAAACGTCGTTCATATTCTTCTTCATCTTGAAAACAGTTTCGATTTGGTGTAGCTTCTTTTAAGCTTGTAATCGTAAATCCGGCTTGTTGTAATAATGTAAAATATTCTTCCGTAGTCCGGTGATATTTAATAACTTCTTGATCAATCCATGGCTCAACTCGTTTTCCTGTTTCGAAATAATCATCGACGAGCCAACTAGTTCTTTTACCACTCGTTTGCAAGCTTTCAAATGAAGAGGTAATAACGGGATGTTGAACGCTAAAGGTGAAGGTTCCGTTTGTTTTTAAAGTTTGAAACACATTTTGAAAAATGATATCAAGGTGTTCAATATAATGTAAGGCGAGTCTAGATGTTACTAAATCAAAAGTAGAAGGAGGGTATGTGTAGTCTTTGAGGTTTAAAAAATGAACGGTGCCATTTTTATTTTCTAGTTGTTTTTTAGCTTTTTCATACATAAGCTCGGAGCCTTCAATACCAGTGTAAGAGTGGCATCCATGTTCTAATAATTCTTCGCCGAATTTAGCATCACCACAACCTAAATCGAGGATTTGTTTTCCTGTTACATTGCCAATGAGCTGAAAGAATGCTGGTTTTTCAAGGGATTCGTTTGGACTATTTTCTCGATATCTTCGCTGCATATATTGCTCTAAAAACGATTCGTTATTATATACATCAGATTCAGTAAATGCCATTTTAAAAGCCTCCTAAATATTTTTTGAATTCTATCAAATTTGAAAAGTAAATGATAGATTTCTTGTAATGAATCATTTATAATCTAAAATTGTAAGCGGTTTCTTTAAGCTATTTTTCTATAATAAATTCTGAAAACGTGTTAAGCTAGTAGAGGGATTATTAGAACTATTAAGATAATAATCCGCTTACATGAACGATGGGAGGCTTCACGATGTCTAGTAAAACACTTGCAAACTTTTTAGAAGAAAATTTAGAGGATTTAAAATCAAAGGGGCTTTATAACGTAATTGATCCGCTTGAAAGTCCAAATGGACCGATTATTACAATTGGCGGAAAAGAATATATTAACTTATCTTCAAACAACTACCTTGGATTAGCGACTGATAATCGCTTACAAGAAGCAGCAATTGGTGCAATTCATAAGTACGGTGTTGGAGCAGGAGCTGTTCGTACAATTAACGGTACTTTAGATTTGCATATTAAATTAGAAGAAACAATTGCAAAGTTTAAACATACAGAAGCAGCAATTGCTTATCAATCAGGATTTAACTGTAATATGGCAGCGATTTCAGCTGTTATGGATAAAAATGATGCGATTCTTTCAGATGAATTAAACCATGCATCTATTATTGATGGTAGTCGTCTATCAAGAGCGAAAATCATCGTTTATAAGCATTCTGATATGGAAGATTTACGCAAAAAAGCAATCGAGGCAAAAGAATCAGGTCTTTATAATAAATTAATGGTTATTACAGACGGTGTTTTCTCAATGGATGGAGATATTGCAAAATTACCAGAGATTGTTGAAATTGCAGAAGAGCTGGATTTAATGACATATGTAGATGATGCACACGGTTCAGGTGTACTTGGCAAAGGTGCAGGTACTGTAAAACATTTCGGCCTTTCTGATAAAGTTGATTTCCAAATTGGTACATTATCAAAAGCAATTGGGGTAATTGGTGGATATGTAGCTGGGAAACAAAACTTAATCGATTGGTTAAAAGTGCGTTCACGTCCATTCTTATTCTCAACAGCTTTAACACCAGCTGATGCAGCTGCTTGTATGAGATCAATTGAAATTCTAATGGAAAGCACAGAGTTACACGATCGTTTATGGGAAAATGGTCGCTATTTAAAACAAGGGTTAAAAGAACTTGGCTTTAACATTGGAGAAAGTGAAACACCAATTACACCTTGTATTATTGGTGATGAAGTATTAACACAAGAATTTAGTAAACGTCTAAATGAAGAAGGTGTTTACGCAAAATCTATCGTATTCCCAACCGTAGCAAAAGGAATGGGACGCGTTCGTAATATGCCTACAGCAGCTCATACGAAAGAAATGCTAGATGAAGCAATTCGTAAGTATGAAAAAGTAGGGAAAGAAATGGGTATCATTTAAGTAACGACATCTTTTGAATAGCTTGCAAATGGGGAGTGGGAAAAATGAAAAAAATTCTAGTAACCGGTTCTTTAGGGCAAATTGGTTCTGAACTAGTAATGAAACTTCGTGATGTATACGGCGCATCAAATGTTATTGCAACAGATATTCGTGAAACAGACAGTGAAGTAGTAACGTCTGGTCCATTTGAAACGTTAGATGTAACGGATGGACAAAAATTACATGATATTGCAAAGCGTAATGAAGTAGATACAATTATTCATTTAGCGGCTTTACTTTCAGCAACTGCAGAAAAAAATCCGTTATTTGCTTGGAATTTAAATATGGGCGGACTTGTAAATGCATTAGAAGCAGCACGTGAATTAAACTGTAAGTTTTTCACGCCAAGTTCTATCGGTGCATTTGGTCCATCAACGCCAAAAGATAATACACCACAAGATACAATTCAGCGTCCTACTACGATGTATGGGGTAAACAAAGTAGCAGGAGAATTATTATGTGATTATTATCATCAAAAGTTTGGCGTTGATACGCGCGGTGTACGTTTCCCAGGCTTAATTTCTTACGTAGCTCCTCCAGGAGGCGGAACAACTGACTATGCAGTTGAAATTTATTATGAGGCGATTAAAAAAGGTACATACACCTCATACATTGCAGAAGGAACATACATGGACATGATGTATATGCCAGATGCTTTACAAGCAATCATCTCATTAATGGAAGCTGATCCAAATAAACTAGTTCATAGAAATGCGTTTAACATTACAGCAATGAGCTTTGAACCAGAGCAAATTGCAGCATCAATCCGTAAACACATTCCGAACTTTACAATGGATTACGCAGTAGATCCAGCTCGTCAAACAATCGCTGATAGCTGGCCGAACTCTATTGATGCAACAGCAGCAATGAAAGAGTGGGGCTTTAAGGCAGAATATGATTTAGACAGAATGACAACTGATATGCTGGCTAAGTTAAAAAAAAAGCTCGCATCTGAGTTAGTAATGAATTAATAGGAAGGGTCGATTCTTAGGAATCGACCCTTTTATTTATATTTTTAAGAATATACAAAAAATTACAAGCGTGATAGAATGAGTTAATTTGTACATAAAGGGGAGAGATAAAATGGAGAAATGGGAGTTAGCAAAGGAAATTTACAATACGTCACGTTTAACGGGAACATTTAAGCTTCGATCAGGACAAGTATCAAATCAATACTTTGATAAGTACTTATTTGAATCTAACCCAGTACTGTTATTAGAAATTGCCAAACAATTAAAAGAGCTCATTCCTCCTGAGACAGAAGTACTTGCAGGTTTAGAAATGGGAGGAATTCCAGTAGCGACAGCATTATCTTTACAAACAGGTATACCTGTTGTATTTGTAAGAAAAGAAGCGAAGAAGTACGGTACATGTAAGTTAGCAGAAGGCGTTGATATTACTGGGAAAAATGTTTGTGTGGTTGAAGATGTTATCACGACAGGCGGTCAAATATTATTAAGCACGAAAGATTTGAGAGAATTAGGTGCGAATGTGACCCATGTTCTAGGTGTTATTGAGCGTACAAAAGAAGGAAGAGAAAACTTATTAGAAGATGGCTTACAGCTACATTCTTTATTTACAATGGATGAGTTAATTGAAGGAGAAAAGCAACATGCAAAGAGTTGATGTTGTATATGCATTAATACACGATAGCGAAAAAGATAAAATATTAATGGTATATAATATAGAACAAAACGTTTGGTCATTGCCAGGCGGGGCTGTTGAAAAAGGTGAAATATTAGAGGAAGCACTAGTAAGAGAAGTGAAAGAAGAGACAGGTTTAACTGCCGCATTCAGTGGACTTGTCGCATTAAATGAGAAGTTTTTTGAAGAGAAAGGACATCATGCATTATTTTTTACATTCCGAGCAAATGTAGTAACAGGTGAACTTCGTGCAGAAGATGAAGGAGAAATTTCCGCAATCGAGTGGGTAGATAGAAAAATCGCGAATGAGCGATTCCCATACTATGATGGAGGGTTCGAATTATTATTAGAAGTTTCCATTCCATACAAGTTTCAACCAGAAACAAAGTAAGTTAACGAAGAAAAACAGGAGCCTCGTGGCTCCTGTTTTTCTATTCAATCGTCTTCAGTAATAGTTTCTTCAACAATGGTTTAATCTTCAGGCGTAAATCTTCAGCATGATTTGCAACTAAGAAGTGATGGTTATAAATGTTTTTCATTAGTTGATAAGTCGCTTCTTTCGCTTCGCCTTCTTCGATAAAGATGCCGATTACTTCCATACCACTTTTACGAGCAAGTTTGACTGCTTCGTGCGTATCTAAAATTCCGTCTTGTTGATAGTCTAGTGCAGAAGGTTCACCGTCTGTAAAGACAAGTAAGAATTTATGTTTTTCTGGTCTTTTCGCAAGCTTTTCGGAAACGATACGAATAATATATCCATCACGATTATCTTCTTCTTCGCGAAGTTGCATAATTTCTGGACCGACGTTTGGTAACGTTGAGTTTTTATACGTAACAACTTCATGGATAACATTTGGTTTATCTTCAGGTTTAGCACTAGAAGCATCTTCCCAAAATCCACTAATAGCGTGCGGGATTTTTAACGATTTTAAAGCTTCATGGAATAGCACAACACTCTTTTTCGTTTCTTCCATTTTGTTATACATAGAGCCAGAGCAATCAACTAATAGTTGGAATGCAACGTCAAGTTCTTGAGATTCTTGTCCTTTTTTATAAAACATACGCGGTTGTTTTTCTGTATAAATACGAAGGAATTTCTTACGAAGCCTTCCGTAGTATTTATCACTGTTTGCATTCGTTTTATTTTCAATTGTTTTTTCGATAATTTTCTTTAATTCTTTTACATCTTTATTAACGACTGATTTGATGGCTTGATAATCTTTTTTCTCATCAGGATTTGATTTACGGGCTTCTTTAAATGTATGAGAGGCACCGACATTATACTTACCGTATGCACCCTCGTTTTGACTAGAAGCGTGAGACGCTCTTGCTTCTTCTGTATCAGCACCATCAAAGTTGGATTGTGTACTTTTTTGAGAAGTACCTTGTACAGAACCAAGTGCTTGGTCACCATCTTCTGATTCGCGAGCAGTATCACCCATCATGTTTGTTTTTGTTCCACTTTCTAATTCAAAGCGTAAAAAATTCTCGTTTTCATTGTTTTTATTTTCACGGTGCCATGTCGAGAAGCTTTCATCCATTTTGTTTTTATTATCATCGTCATCTATGAGTTGCGTATCATCATTTGCTAATTTTTCAGCACGACTGTCTTTCTCATCTGCAATAACAGATAAATAAAGCGGGGCATGTCCGAAATAATTATTAAGCATATCACTTTCAAGAAGTCCTTCTAAGCGATAGCGAATTTTCTCAACGATATACATAATATCTTCCGTATTACGAGCTTGGAATGTTTCATGCAAAATTGATTCAATTTGCTCGAAATATTCATTATTAAACATTTCATATTTATCACTCGTTAATGAAAGATAGCATAGACAAAATAGACGATCACCGTGATAGTTACGAACACGATTTATTTCATTTTGTGAGCCAAAGTAATTGCGGTACATTTCTTTTCGGCGTTTAAAAATATGTTTTGTGCCAGGACGTAAATTTTTGACGATTTCCTCAACACGTAAATCTTCTAATAGAACAAATAATTGTGTTAAAAACTTTTTTAGAGGCGATTCTTGTAATTCAATCGCATAAGAACGAATTAAAGTCATGTCCGAGTAATGTTTATTACCAAGTGCCTTTAAGAACACTTCGCTTTTTAATCCGATTACTGTATCCTCTTCTTTTCGATCATCCCAAAAGTGACTAATGACAACCTTTTTTTCAATTTCGTCGTAGTATGCTTTATAGCCATACTCAAGATAGGCATCGTCTTCTTTTAGAAGAGCATACATTAAGTTTTCCATTTGTAGAAACAGCGACGCATCAATTTTTTTGTCACTAAAAATTTGTCTCATGAATTATCCCTCAAAGAAATAACTTTCTGCTAATTCACGGACAGTCATTTGTTCTGTTTCATCGTTTAATTTTGCGATAATACTACGTTCAATTGCACGCATAACAGGAATATATACACCTAAATCACATGCATCGATAATGCCACGAATACTAGCCGCTTCTTCACTTACGCGTCCATCACGAGCTAAAGGCATAAGATCGCTTGCGAATGCAACAAACTTTTCAATTGTTGCAACATCATTTAATTTTGATTCGGATAGTAATAGCTCTTTTAATGTATCACCTTGAATGTAAGGAACTTCAATAATAACGAAACGGTTTTTTAACGCTTCGTTTAGTTCACTTGTCCCAACATAACCTTCGTTAATCGCAGCAATTACGCGATATTCGTCATCACCGTATACAACCTCTTGTGTAAATGGGTTTGTAATCATTTTACGGTAATCTAACGCACCATGAAGAAGTGGTAACGTTTCAGGTTTTGCCATATTGATTTCATCAATATAAAGGAAATGACCGTTTTTCATTGCCTTCATAAGAGGACCGTTAACGAACGTAACTTCAGATGCGCCGTCTTTCGTTTGTAATGTGTTGTATCCTAAAATACCTTCCACATCTAAATCGACAGAACAGTTAATGCTATGCATTGGTTTTTGGAATAAAGAAGAAAGAGTTTCTGCTAGTACGGTTTTACCACTACCAGTTGGCCCTTTTAATAGAATGTTTTTACCAAGTAAAAGTGCTGTAATGGCATCTTCAATAATGCTGTTATCAGATGCTTTATATATTTTCTTGCCAATTAAATGTGCATTTTCACCAGCTTCTTGTTTATTCTTTTCGTGAATTGTAGAAAGCTGCTGTTTTAAATCAGAATGTATATGAAATTGTTCTAACATGTATTTCCCACCTAACATTATTTTCATAAAGTAATACATCTTATGATAACTTGTTTTAATATGGTATGCAAAGAAAAGGAGAAGGGGGAAATATAAAAGAAAAAGCAATCAATATCACATTGATTGCTTATAGTAAAGGAGAAATGAGTCGCATAAAGGACTCTAATATTCTTTTTTTGATACTTCTTTTTTGGAACGAGTTCCATTTAATTTCAGTGGAGTGTTTAAAGTCTTCTTCAAAATCATGTTTAATATCATGAACGGTTTCTGATTCATATAGTACGCTAATAATTTCATAATTCAATTCAAAGCTACGTACATCCATATTTGCTGTTCCGATTGTTGCAATTTTATCGTCAACGAGTACAATCTTTGCGTGCATAAATCCATCTTTATAACTGTAAATAGAAGCACCAGCTTTTAAAAGTGGAGTGAAATAGGATTGAGATGCTTGATCGCTAATAATACTATCACTTTTACCTGGATATAAAATACGTACATCTATGCCGGATATTGCACTTAAGCGTAATAATGTTAAAGTTTCTTGATCCGGAATAAAGTATGGTGTAGCGATCCAAATAGATTTTTTGGCTGAGCCCATAACAGCTAGTAATGTATTACGAATACTTTTATCATCTGAGCTTGGTCCACTTGCTACAATTTGCACCGCGCCTTCTGCATCCGGAATTTCTTTTCCTGGGAAGTATTGTCTATTCATAAATTGATCCCAAGAATAAGTATTCAATCCACTAGACGCATAAAGCCAATCTTCTAGAAAGATGGCTTGTAATTTATACAATGCTTTTCCTTCTATTTTTAAATGACTATCACGCCAAACAGGGAATTTTTTTGAGCGACCAAGATATTCATCACCGACGTTGAGCCCTCCGGTAAAACCAATTTCTCCATCTACAATGACGATTTTACGGTGATTACGATAATTAACTGTCTCGAGTAACCAAGCTGAAAAAATAGGGTCAAATTCGACAATTTCAATTCCAGCTTTTTTCATAGGTTGTAAAAATCGTCGTCTTAACGTATTACTTCCGAGTCCATCATAAAGGAAGCGTACAATAACACCATCTTTTGCTTTTTGTATTAAAGCATCGCGTACTTTTTTACCAATCTCATCAGATTTATAAATATAGTATTGAATATGTATGTGATGTTTTGCATTCTCGATTGCGTTCAAAATTTCTGAAAAGGTTTGATCACCGTTTGTTAAAAGTTTTGTTGTCGTTCTATCTGCGGCAGGCCCGCCTCCGAATTTTTGTACGACTTCTGTTAAATGTATAGAACGTTCATGTAATGGGACTGTGAGTGATAATTCTAGTCGTCTTCCTTCTAATATTTCGCGGAATAATTTTCTTTGTTCTTCTGAACGATGAAGATGTTTTTTTCTTCTCCAACGGCTACGCCCGAAAATAGAGTATAAAAGCACACCTACAACAGGGAGAAGTGCTAATACTAAAAACCATGCTAAGGTGCTTTGGGGGGATCTATTTTCGATAAAAATAACGAATGAAATTCCTACGATTGTGATGGACCATAGAGCACCAACAAACGTATATAACGAAATAACCGATGTATTTAATAGGAAAAGAACGATAGATACGATTGTAAATATTAATAATAATTGAACGATAGGTTTCTTCATTTCTATAAAATTCCTCTAATCTTTCTTCAATATAGACTTCGTATATAAAAGGTGTAATCTAACATTCTTATTATAAAGTGTTTTGTTTTTTTTACAAAATATAGACATTTGTCCTATACTTTCCGCATTTGTCCTACATACAGTATATTGTTACGTTGTTATCCCGCTATTTGCTGGTTAATGATCAGTGTAGGAGGGACAAAAACCTTGCCTCTTATATAGGAAAGGGAATGAGGTTTCTTTCCTGGATTTGTAGCAGGTGCATTATGAAGCCCAGGATATGGTTATCCATATTACGCGAATTCTTCTTATTAAGGTGAGGAAATGGAAAGGAGAGGGAAATAATGAATTATATAGAAAATAACGGATTGTATTATCGTCATAATCATGGAGGGCACCATCATAATGGCGGACATAATCACCATGGTGGGCACAATCATTATGATCATCATCATCATCATCACGGTGGTGGATGGGGCTGGGGT
>NZ_JBFPJH010000091.1:0-12131 GCF_040838255.1 Bacillus sp. C30
TATATATACTAGTACTATTATTCCCGTTTTCATTCACAGTTTGTAAAAAGTATGCACTTATAATTTTCCATTTCACACACCATATAACATATTGTGAAAATTTATTAAAAGGATGGGTGCTTCATGAATATTAGAAGTTTTCGCTTACCTTTTTTTGAAAAAGAAACTCAAAATGTTATGCATCATGACTTAGAAGCCTCTGAGACAATCAGTAATTTCTTACTTTCCCATATTCCCATTAAGACTAATATGCCACTCATTCTCGTTTGTATCGGAACAGACCGTTCCACCGGTGATGCACTTGGTCCATTAGTTGGTACTAAACTAGAACAAATTGAAATCAAAAACCTTCAAGTATTCGGCACACTAGACGAACCAATACATGCACTAAATCTAGAAGAGAAAATTCAGAATATACAGAAAGAAAATCCTACTTCATTTATTATTGCTGTTGATGCATGTTTAGGAAAATCTCAAAGTATCGGTTCTATAACTACCGGAAAGGGCCCCAGTAAACCTGGGGCTGCGATGAATAAGAAATTACCTGAAATTGGTGACTTGCATATTCATGGCATCGTAAATTTAAATGGTTTCATGGAGTTTTTCGTACTTCAAAATACAAGACTAAGTTTAGTCATGAAGATGGCCGATGTAATTGTACAAAGTATAAAAGAAACCGATCAAAAATTATCTGCATTAAAAAAAGCAAACCATCTATAAACAATAAGATGGTTTGCTTTTTAATTTCCCTTTGATAATAATTCTAAAATTCGATTTAAATCTTCTTTATTAAAAAATTCGATTTCGATTTTACCTTTTTCTTTTTTCGTTTCTTTAATTTTTACATCCGTACCAAACTTTTCTCTTAAAAACGTTTCACGCTCTACAAAAAATATATTTCTTTCTTTTTTCACTTGTTGTGTTTCACGTGAAACACGTTGATTAATTTCCTGGACAATTTGTTCCAATTGGCGAACATTCAGTCCTTCTTTTTCAATTCGCTTCAATAAAGATTTCAACTGTTCTTCATCTTTTATTGTAAGTAAAGTTCTTCCATGAGCCATTGAAAGTTGACCGTTTGCAATCATATCTTGAACGAATGAAGGGAGGCTTAACAAACGAGTATAATTTGCGATATAAGGCCTGCTTTTACCAAGACGTTTTGCTAATTGTTCTTGTGTTACATTTAGCTCGTTCATTAACATCTGATATGCCATTGCCTCTTCCATAGGATTTAAATCTTCTCGTTGTAAGTTTTCAAGCAAAGCAAATTCCATCATTTGCTGCTCATTTAATTGCCTTACGACAGCAGGCACTTTCTCAAGTCCAGCCTCTTTAGCAGCACGATATCTTCTTTCACCTGCAACTATTTCATATCCTTTAATACTCTTTCGAGCAATTAACGGTTGCAATATACCGTGCTCTTTAATAGAAGCCGCTAATTCCTGAATCGCTTCTTTATTGAAATGTTTACGTGGTTGATATGGATTCGGCCTTAATTCAGTTACTATAATCTCCTGAATCGTTTCTTCTTCTTTCACATCTAAATCTGGAAAAAACACGTTGATTCCTCTTCCTAATCCCTTAGCCACCTGCAATCACTTCCTCTGCTAAATCTAAATATACTTCTGCTCCTCTTGATTTAGCGTCATACTGCATAATTGGTTTTCCATGACTTGGTGCCTCACTTAAGCGAACATTACGAGGAATAATCGAACGATATACTTTATCCCTAAAGTATTTTTTCACTTCATCTATAACTTGAATTCCTAAATTTGTACGAGCATCCAACATCGTTAACAATACACCTTGAATTGCTAAATTTTTATTTAAATGCTTTTGCACAAGTCGAACTGTATTTAATAGCTGACTTAACCCTTCCAGCGCGTAATATTCACACTGTACAGGAATAATAACAGAATCTGCTGCTGTTAATGCATTAATCGTTAATAACCCTAAGGATGGGGGGCAGTCAATAATAATATACTCATATTCATCACGAATTGGCTGTAACGCTCTTTGCAAGCGTACTTCCCGGGAAATGGTTGGTACCAATTCAATTTCAGCACCAGCCAATTGAATTGTAGCGGGTAGAACATCTAAGTTTTCAGTTGCGGTTTTCCGTATGGCACCTTGAACATCTGCATCTTCTACAAGAACATTATAAATACATTGATCTAATTCAGACTTTTCAATCCCTACACCAGTCGTTGCATTTCCTTGAGCATCAATATCTACGAGAAGGACTTTTTTTCCTACTTGTGCCAATCCAGCCCCTAAATTAACGGATGTTGTTGTTTTTCCAACACCGCCTTTTTGATTAGCAATAGCAATGATTTTTCCCATGATGTCACCTACTTTCAACCTTTCTTTCTTATTCTAGAAACAATTACGTTTATTGTAACATGAAATAAAAGTTTTTCTTTTACGTCCTTATTAAACTTCAAAATTTATTTCTAAACTCCTTCTTGCTTTAACAAGAAAATATAGTAAAAGAGACCTCTCCAATAGGATAAGGTCTCTAGCACGTAATTATTTTTTCTTCGGAATTTTAATCGTAATTTGATAGTATTCATCAAACTCTTCTTCCGCAGAATTAACATTCAAACCACTATTAGCAACCATTTGTAATGATTGTCTAATCGTGTTCATAGCAATTCTCGCATCTCGACTTACTGCTTTTTGCTTCGCTTTGCGCTTTGGTTTTACTTCTTCTAGTAACTTTGCAATTCGTTCTTCTGTTTGCTTTACATTCAATTGCTTCTCCACAATCTCTTGTAAAACCTTCAGTTGTAATTCCTCATTTTTCAAAGGAATAAGGGCGCGAGCATGCCGTTCTGTAATACTTTTTTCTAATAATGCACTTTTGATTTCTTCAGGTAATTTTAATAATCGCAATTTATTTGCGACTGTCGATTGTCCTTTTCCAAGTCGTTGTGCCAATGCTTCTTGTGTTAAATTATGTAACTCAATCAGCTTTTGATATGCCACAGCTTCCTCAATTGCTGTTAATTCCTCACGCTGCAAATTTTCAATTAACGCTACAGAAGCTGTCTCAGTATCATTTAAATTCTTTATTATTGCAGGAACTTTTTCCCACCCTAACTTTGTTGCTGCGCGGAAACGCCTTTCCCCGGCAATAATCTCGTACTTATCATCCTCATATTGTCTCACAACAATCGGCTGGATAAGCCCATGTGTACGAATCGTTAATGCTAGCTCCTCAATACGTGCATCGTCAAAAACTGTTCGTGGTTGATAACGGTTAGGGGTAATGTTTACTATCGGAATTTCTTGTATTTCTTCATATACCTTTTTAGCTATTTCTTCATGGCTTTCGTCTTGTAATTCGAATTCGCTCTCTTTATCTCCAAAGCCAAATAAACGAGAAAACGTATTTTTCATACATATTCCACCACCTTTTAGGCCTATTGACTGTTCTACATAAAATGTTTCCTATGAAACATTTACGTTTTCATTTATATAATTTAATCTTACGTCTAATAAGATTTATTTTTCAATAGGTAATTTATTGGGCGTTCCCGGTTTGCGTGGATATTTCTTTGGTGTCTTACGCTTTTTCTCGATTAATAAAATATTACGCTCACTTTCTTCAAACGGTAATTGGAACGTAGACATCTCTTTCAATTCTCCGCCAAGTACCTCTAAAGCATATTTGCCATTTTCGATTTCTTCGTTAGCCGCTGCGCCTTTCATTGCAATGAATGTTCCCCCTACTTTTACAAGTGGTAAACATAGCTCACTTAATACAGAAAGACGTGCAACTGCACGTGCCATTACAATATCGTATGCTTCACGTACACCTTCTTTTTTTCCAAATGTTTCAGCACGATCATGACAAAATGCAACATCACTTAATTCTAACTTTTGCGCTAAGTGATTTAAGAAATTAATACGTTTTTGTAATGAATCTACAATTGTTACTTTTAAGTGCGGGAAACAGATTTTTAAAGGGATACTTGGGAATCCAGCTCCTGCTCCAACATCACAAATAGAAAATGGTTTCGAAAAATCATAATAAAAAGCCGCTGTAACAGAATCAAAAAAGTGTTTTAAGTATACTTCTTCTTTCTCCGTAATAGCCGTTAAGTTCATTTTTTCATTCCACTCTACTAATGTTTCAAAATAGATTTCGAACTGCTCTAACTGTCTAGAAGAGAGGGAAATACCCTTCTCTTCTAGCATAGATTGAAATTGTTCTATGTTCATCTAGCAATATCCCCTTACTATGTTATTGGTTCGATACTCGTGCAATTTTTCCTTGTTCAATGTAAATAAGTAAAATGGAAACATCAGCTGGATTTACGCCAGAAATACGTGAAGCTTGCCCCATTGAAAGCGGACGAACATCTTTCAATTTCTGTCTCGCTTCTGAGGCAAGGCTAGAAATCGCATCATAATCAATATCCACAGGAATTTTTTTGTTTTCCATTTTCTTCATACGTTCTACTTGCTGTAAAGATTTTTCAATGTATCCTTCGTACTTGGTCTGAATTTCAACTTGTTCCGTAATTTCATCACTTAATGCTACTTCACTTGGTACTAAAAGATGAATATGCTCATATGTCACCTCTGGACGACGTAATAAGTCACTTGCACGTATTCCATCTTTCAATTCACTTCCGCCAATACTACGAATTAATTCTTGAACTTCAGGACGCGGTTTAATAAAAATACCCTCTAACCGTTCCTTTTCCTGTTCAATTTGTAGTTTTTTATTTGTAAATCTCTCATAACGATCTTCTTTAATTAAACCAATTTCACGCCCAACCTCAGTTAGACGAAGATCTGCATTATCATGGCGTAATAATAAACGATATTCTGCACGAGACGTTAATAAACGGTATGGTTCATTTGTGCCTTTTGTAACAAGGTCATCAATTAAAACACCAATATATGCATCAGCGCGACCTAAAATAACTTCTTTTTTACCTAAAGAACGACATGCTGCATTAATTCCAGCCATAAGCCCTTGTCCTGCCGCTTCTTCGTAACCAGAAGTTCCATTAATTTGTCCTGCTGTATATAAATTTTTAATTTTTTTCGTTTCAAGTGTTGGCCATAGTTGAGTTGGTACGATCGCATCATATTCAATTGCATAACCCGTACGCATCATTTCAACATTTTCCAGGCCAGGAATTGTTCTAAGCATTGCACGCTGTACATCTTCTGGTAAGCTCGTCGATAAGCCTTGTACATATACTTCTTGTGTATTACGTCCTTCTGGCTCTAAGAAAATTTGATGACGTGGTTTATCATTAAATCTTACTACCTTGTCTTCAATTGAAGGGCAATATCTAGGCCCTGTTCCTTTAATCATACCAGAATACATAGCTGAGCGATGTAAGTTTTCATCTATTAAACGATGTGTTTCTGTACTTGTATACGTTAACCAACATGGAATTTGATCCATAATAAATCTTGTCGTTTCAAAAGAGAAAGCACGTGGCTTATCATCACCTGGTTGAATTTCTGTTTTACTATAATCAATCGTATTACTGTTTACACGCGGAGGTGTACCTGTTTTAAATCTAACAAGATCAAAACCAAGTTCCTCTAAGTGTTCAGATAATGTAATAGATGGTTGCTGATTATTTGGACCACTTGAATATTTTAAATCTCCCATAATAATCTCACCACGTAAAAATGTTCCCGTTGTAATTACAACTGTTTTCGCTGTGTATTCAGCACCAGCTTGCGTAATTACCCCTTTACATACACCATCTTCAACAATTAAACGCTCTACCAGACCTTGAAACAACGTTAAGTTTGGTGTTTCTTCAATTGTTTTCTTTAATTCATGCTGGTAAGAGAATTTATCAGCTTGTGCACGAAGCGCGCGTACAGCTGGTCCTTTACCCGTATTTAACATACGCATTTGAATATGTGTTTTATCAATATTGCGTCCCATTTCTCCGCCTAATGCATCAATTTCACGAACAACAATCCCTTTTGCTGGTCCACCAACAGAAGGGTTACATGGCATGAACGCTACCATATCTAAGTTAATTGTTAACATTAATGTTTTTGAGCCCATTCGTGCTGCCGCAAGACCAGCTTCACATCCTGCATGACCTGCACCGATTACTATGACATCATATAAACCGGCATTGTATCCCATTGTTTATTCCTCCTAATAACCTCTATCTTACTAAATCATCTCTGATTAAAGTTTTACTTTATTTTCCTAAACAAAATTGAGAGAACAATTGGTCAATTAAGCTTTCATGGACAGTATCACCAGTAATTTCACCAAGTATTTCCCACGCTCTTGTTAAATCAATTTGAACCATATCAATCGGAACACCATTTTCTATCGCTTCAATTGCATCGTTAATTGTTCTTCCTGCTTGTGTTAATAATCCGATATGTCTCGCATTAGACACGTATGTCATATCCGCAGAATCAATTGTTCCTTCAAAGAATAAATCAGCTATTGCCTTTTCAAGCTCATCTATTCCTTGCTCCTCAATTAAAGATGTTGTAATAACACGATTTCCTACCGCTAAATCTGTAATACGTTCCATATCAATTTCTTGCGGTAAATCTGTCTTATTTACAATAACAATGAAATCTTTTCCTTGTACGGCACGGAATAGATCCTCATCTTCATTTGTTAAAGCCTCGCTATAATTCACTACAATTAACACTAAGTCTGCTTGGCTCATCATTTCCTTCGAACGCTCTACACCAATTCGTTCAACAATATCTTCCGTTTCACGAATTCCGGCTGTATCTATAAGTTTAAGTGGTACACCACGCACATTAACATACTCTTCAATAACATCACGAGTTGTTCCTGCAATATCAGTTACAATTGCCTTTTTCTCCTGAACAAGACTATTTAATAGCGATGATTTCCCAACGTTAGGTCTACCGATAATCGCGGTAGAAATGCCTTCACGTAAAATCTTTCCTTGCTTCGATGTTTCTAATATCTTTGCAATTTCAGCACGGACATGTGTAGCTTTCTCAATTAAAATATTATGCGTCATCTCTTCTACATCATCATATTCTGGGTAATCTATATTCACCTCAATATGAGCTAATGTTTCTAATATTTCTTGACGCAGATGGCCGATTAATTTAGATAATCGTCCTTCCATTTGGTTAATCGCTACATTCATAGCACGATCTGTTTTCGCACGGATTAAGTCCATAACAGCTTCTGCTTGTGACAAATCAATACGTCCATTTAAAAAAGCACGTTTTGTAAATTCACCAGGCTCTGCCAGTCGTACTCCTTGCGCTAAAATAAGCTGTAATACTTTATTTACCGAAACAAGTCCACCATGACAGTTAATTTCTACTATATTTTCACGCGTAAAAGTCCTTGGTGCACGCATAATGGACACCATAACTTCTTCAATAACTTGATTTGTATCTAAATCGACAATATGACCATAATGAATTGTATGAGAAGAAACCTGTGTTAAATCCTTCCCTTTAAAAATACGATCGACTTTCTCAATCGCATCATCCCCACTTACTCGAACAATGGCAATTGCACCTTCCCCAAGTGCTGTGGAAATTGCGGCAATTGTATCAAATTCCATGTCCTTTCACCTCACTTGCTTATTTATCTCTATTTCAACATGAATTTTTTCCGTCACTAAATTATTAGGATACCATAACGAACCTATCTACAAAAGAATAATAACTCATTTTATTATGTCCTTATGTAAAAAACACTAAACTTATTCACAGTGGATAAGTTTAGTGTTTTTTAGTTATCCACATTTATTTTCTCCTCAAAAAAACCGGCACTCAATTGAGTAACCGGTCACTTGGAAGATATTACAACATACCGATGTGGTTCTTTTCCTTCAGAAGTTGTAATGATATTTTGATGATTAGATAATGCTTGGTGAATAATTTTTCGTTCGAAAGAAGGCATTGGTTCTAGAACAACTCTTTTTTTCGTACTCACTACTTGTTTTGCTAATCGATAGGAAAGAGACTCTAACGTATTTTTTCTTTTACTACGATAGTTTTCAGCATCCAGTGTAATACCAATATATTGCTTTGTATTACGGTTCGCAACAAGCTTTGTTAAATACTGTAAAGAATTCAACGTATTCCCTCTTTTACCAATTAAAACACCGATATTTTCACTAAAAATTGTAAATTTAACTTCGCGTCCTTTTACAATTTTTCTAATCTCAACTTCCACACCCATATTTTGAATAACATTTTTTAAATATTCTTCACATTCTTGGATTGGATCTTTTTTCAATACAACTTCTACAACAGCGGGGCGATTCCCAAATAAACCTAGGAACCCCCTCTTACCCTCATCGATAATATTTATATCTACTCGATCTTTCGAAGCATTTAATTGTCTTAAAGCATCTTGTACTGCCAGCTCGACTGTTTGTCCTTTAGCAGTAATCATACTCACTTGCTTGATCCTCCTGCCTTACTAGCCTTAATGTCAGGCCCTTTGATCATATACATTTGAGCGATACCAAAGATATTACCAACTACCCAGTACAACGATAGTGCTGCTGGGAAGTTAATTGCAAAGACTAAAATCATAATTGGCATAAGCCAAATCATCATTGCCATTTGCGGATTTTGTCCAGCCGTTCCTGCCATTGCAAGCTTTTGCTGAATAAACGTCGTAATAGCTGCAACAATTGGAAGGATATAGAACGGATCCGCCTGTCCTAAATCGAACCATAAAAATGTATGTTCACTAATTGCTGTTGTTCTCATAATCGCATGATAAAACGCGAATAAAATAGGCATCTGAACAAATATTGGTAAACATCCTGCTAATGGGTTTACACCATTCTTTTGATATAACTGCATCATTTCTTGTTGTAGTTTTTGCTGTGTTGCTTGATCTTTAGAACTATATTTCTCTTTTAATTTCACCATTTCTGGTTGTAACGCCTGCATTGCTTTCGTACTCTTCGTTTGTTTAATCATTAATGGTAATAATGCAAAACGAATGATAAGAGTTGTAACAACGATTGCTAAACCGTAATTACTACCAAATAATTCTGCAAAATACGTGATTAACTGAGAAAGCGGGTATACGAAATATTCATTCCAAATCCCAGTGCTTTTCGGTGTAATCGGTTGATTTGTTTCACTACAGCCGGTAGCAATTGCCATTAGCATAATAACCATGGCTAATAAACCTATTTTCTTTTTCAAAGCCTGCTCCTCCTTGTTTCGGTATGTATATAGTGTAATTCATTTCCTTACGCTACTTTTTTATTCTTTTCATACCAGAGCGTTTAAAGACATGAATTAAGCTTTTCTTTAACTCTTCATATGTCATCTCTGCACAAGGCTTCCTTGCTATTATAACAAAATCTTTTCCAGAATCTATCTCATCTTTTAATTCTATAATCGATTGGCGAATCATACGCTTAATTCGATTACGCACTACTGCATTTCCTATTTTCTTACTAACAGAAAGACCAATGCGAAAATGCGGCTGTTTTTCTTTATCTAATTTGTATACAACAAACTGGCGATTGGCATTCGATTGTCCTTTTTGGAAAACAGCCTGGAATTCATCATTCTTTTTTATACGATTTTTTTTCTTCATATCATTTGACACTCCTGTATTTCATCAGCGGAAACTCATTATTATTAGAAAAAAAGACCACTGAACGATCAGTGGTCTACGCAGATAATACTTTTCTTCCTTTACGACGACGAGCTGCTAGCACTTTACGTCCGTTTGCTGTGCTCATACGGCTGCGGAAACCATGTACTTTGCTGCGCTTACGTTTATTTGGTTGGTAAGTTCTTTTCATTATATGACACCTCCCTGAGGAATATCTGTTAAAGACAGTCTAATAAATTATAGTAAATCAAATAGGAAAATGTCAATGGTTCTCGAAATTTTCATCAAATATTCATTTTTAACCTATTCACAAACTTTTTCACAGTACCTATATTTCCTTGTGGATAAATATATTTTCTCTTTTTTGTATCCACAAACTCTTTTTTTACTTTTACACAGTATATCGTATTGTGGACAAGTTTATTCCACAAGGTATTGATTTTGTGGATAACTTTCTTAAATTCATTGCTATAGCTGCTTTTTTTTGATATTATAGTTGTGTTTTCACTTTGAATAAGTTTTCCACACCTTTATTTTATCCACAATTTGTGTATAACATGTGGATAGTTTAAATCACATGTGAGTAAATAGTTGTCCACATGTGTTATTTTGTCGAAAACTCTATCTCGGATACTAACGACGTTTTTATATTTTAAAATACGCTTCGTATAAATATGCATTAGAAATATTTACAGGTTGTACAATTGTTGCGCAACCTTATTCTTTTACCATCTTTGTAAAGGAGGGACACCTTTGGAAAATATCTCTGATTTATGGAATAGTGCCTTAAAAGAATTAGAAAAAAAGGTAAGCAAGCCAAGTTATGAAACCTGGTTAAAATCAACAACTGCTCATAACTTAAAAAAAGATGTATTAACTATTACAGCTCCAAATGAATTCGCTCGTGACTGGCTAGAATCTCATTATTCGGAACTAATCTCCGAAACACTTTATGATTTAACAGGGGCAAAACTAGCTATTCGTTTTATCATTCCCCAAAGTCAGGCAGAAGAGGATATAGATCTCCCTTCTGTTAAGCAAAAACACGCACATGATGAGTCTAATCACTTACCACAGAGTATGTTAAACCCAAAATATACATTTGATACATTTGTTATTGGCTCTGGTAATCGTTTTGCACATGCTGCTTCTTTAGCTGTAGCTGAAGCACCAGCTAAAGCCTATAATCCGCTCTTTATTTACGGGGGCGTTGGACTTGGAAAAACACATTTAATGCACGCAATTGGGCATTATGTAATTGAACACAACCCAAATGCAAAAGTTGTATATTTATCATCTGAAAAATTTACAAATGAATTTATTAATTCAATTCGTGATAATAAAGCTGTCGATTTTCGTAATAAATATCGTAATGTAGATGTCTTATTGATAGATGATATTCAATTTCTTGCTGGAAAAGAACAAACACAGGAAGAGTTTTTCCATACATTTAATGCGTTACATGAAGAAAGTAAACAAATTGTGATTTCAAGCGATAGACCACCAAAAGAAATCCCAACTTTAGAAGATCGCCTTCGTTCTCGCTTTGAATGGGGGTTAATTACGGACATTACGCCACCAGATTTAGAAACTAGAATCGCAATTTTACGTAAAAAAGCAAAAGCAGAAGGTCTTGATATACCAAATGAAGTTATGCTTTATATCGCAAATCAAATCGATTCAAATATTCGTGAACTAGAGGGTGCACTTATTCGAGTTGTAGCTTATTCATCTTTAATTAATAAAGATATGAATGCTGATTTAGCGGCTGAAGCGCTTAAAAATATTATTCCAAACTCTATACCTAGAATTATTTCTATTTCTGATATTCAAAAGGCTGTTGGGGGCGTCTATCAAGTAAAATTAGAAGATTTCAAAGCAAAAAAACGGACAAAATCCGTTGCATTCCCTCGCCAAATTGCGATGTATTTATCACGTGAACTTACGGACTCATCTTTGCCAAAAATAGGTGAAGAATTTGGTGGCCGCGATCATACAACAGTAATCCATGCTCACGAAAAAATTTCGAAGCTATTAAAAACGGATACTCAATTACAAAAACACGTTGAAGAAGTTAAGGATATTTTAAAATAGTAGTAGCTGAATAGTGTGAATAACTTAGCTTATTTTACGCACAGTCTATCCACATGTAGATAGACTGTTTTTACATCTTTAAACAGGGTTATCCACATATCCACAAGCCCTATTACTATTACTACTACTTTTTTATCTTTATTAAATAAATAAAATCTTATACTTACCGGAGGTTTTTCGTTATGCGTTTTACAATACAAAAAGACTATCTTGTAAGAAGTGTACAAGATGTAATGAAGGCAGTTTCTTCTCGTACAACAATTCCAATTCTTACAGGGATTAAAGTTGTAGCAACTGAAGAAGGAGTTACTTTAACAGGTAGTGATGCAGACATCTCTATCGAATCATTTATCCCAGTCGAAGATGCTGGAAAAGAAATTGTGGAAATTGAACAATCAGGAAGTATTATTTTACAAGCAAAATATTTTAG
>NZ_JBFPJH010000092.1:0-12120 GCF_040838255.1 Bacillus sp. C30
CTCCTATATAATGGATGTATACAATATTTGAAGAAAGAAGGATAGAACTTTGCTAGTAGAACTAAAGGGAATTCAAAAGAAATATGGCAAATCACTTATACTAGACAACATCGATTTATCCATTCCAGAAGGAGAAGCACTCGCTATTATTGGTGGGAACGGGACTGGAAAAAGTACTTTACTCAAAATAATTGCAGGCTTTATTCCACCTACGGCAGGGACACTTCAAAGAAAAGAACATATACAAATCGGTTATGTCCCTGAACATTTTCCTGAAGGAATTCGTTTTACATTAGAGGATTATTTATATCATCTCGGCCACATTCACGGTTTATCAACAAAATATTTAAGAAATAAAATTCCGATGCTCCTTGAATCTTTTCATCTACATCATGCAAAGCATTACGTTGTACGAAACTTTTCAAAAGGTATGAAACAAAAAACAGGCATTATGCAAGCATTACTTACGGACGTCCATTTATTAATTCTAGATGAACCTCTTTCTGTGCTCGATCCTAACTCTCAGCAAGAATTAGAGCATATTTTACTCTCATTAAAACAACAAGGCATATCTATACTCTTCACATGTCACGAAAAACAACTACTAGAAAACTTCACCGATAGAATTGTGACATTAGCTTGCGGAAGATACCTCTGTGCAAAAATCAACAGAACAGGTCTATATTGAGGCAATTGTTCACGAAACATTTTCAGCTATAGAACTACAAAAGCAATCAGGATTCATACAAGTTACACACAATTCAAATCAAAACCTCATTCAATTACAAATCGAAAAGGAATATACAAACGAAATGCTTCAGTTTTTATTACATAAAAAAGCATCTATCACACTGCTACAGCCTAATTTTTAAATCGAAAGAAGGTTTATTATGTTTGCGCTTATTCGTTACCATTTTCTCGACTACACAAAATCGTATAAGTACATTCCTCCTATTGCGATGTACTGCATAAGCTTACTTTTTGTATATACATATAAACCAACTCCCATTTTACCGACATACTTAGAAACAGCACTCGCACTTTATTTATTATCTGCCTGGATTACAGTCACAATTTTTCATACTGAAGATCCTGTACAAGAACAAATCACTATTTCACATACAAATAATATTTCGGCATTATACGTTGGTAAATATATTACGGCTCTTCTTATTTGTACTGTTTTATCTTTTATATCCGTAATCTATCCAATTATTTTGCAAATGTTTAATGAAAAAATGACAGCTTCTTTATTTCTAGTCGGATTTCTCGCTCACATGTCTTTATCTATACTAGGAATTTCAATCGCAACATTATTTATTAGAAATATTATTCAAAAAGCAAGCACCGCTTGGCTTAGTCTTACATTTATATTACTTATGACGATTGCCTCAATCCGGTTAAAAAAAGAGTTACTATGGTTTTTACCACCTGTCGAAAGCTTTATAATGCTTGGACAATACAAATATAATATACTTACTCATACTCTATGGCTTACAGCTTGGGCTATCGTATATTCATTTTTATTACTTACTTTATTTCTTTTTCTCGTTCGCAGAAAACGTTTTTGATTACATATTAAAGGGGACTAAACAATGATTGGAATACTAGCAGGAATGGGTCCAAAATCAACCGGACCATTCTTCGATACAGTTGTAGCAGAGTGCCAAACAATATATGGAGCAAAGCATGATATGAACTTTCCTCATATGATGATTTATTCGTGCCCAACACCGTTTTATATGGATCGCCCTATTGATCATGCGGCGATGAAAAAAGCGATTATTGAAGGAGCGCAAAAACTTGAAAGTACTGGTGTAGATTTCATCGCAATGCCATGTAATACAGCGCATCTTTATTTCGAGGAATTACAGCGTTCTATTACCATTCCTATTTTGAATATAGTCGATGAGACGTTAAAAGCAATTCCTGAAAATACAAAAAGAGTCGCTCTTCTTGCAACAGAAGCGACTGTTCAAGCAAGTATTTACCAAGATGGAATTACAAAACGTGATATAGAGTACATTCATAATGAACAATGGCAAGAAATGATTAATCAAATTATTACTTGTATTAAAGGCGGAGAAATTGAGGAAGCTCGTAAATTATGGAGTCTGCTCGTTTTACAGTTAAAAGACGAAGTAGATACCGCTATTATCGCATGTACCGATTTGAATGTGGTGGTGAGTGAGGACTTTGTTGATTCCGCTCAATGTCTTGCGAAAGCAGTTGTTAGGATCTATGCATCAAATAAAAAAAAGTCTTCATAAACATAGAACACATCCTTTTTAAAATGTGTTTTATGTTTGATAAAAACAACCAAAACTTTTAACTTTTTTCACAATTCTTTCAAAGTAATCACACTTAATCTCGCTATATTAAATAAGTAGTTTATTCATATAGGGAAGGTTAGGGGAACTGAAGTATGAAACAAAATCGTTCGCTTCATTATATTTTTTGGCGTTGGCATTTTTATGCCGGGCTTTTTATTACACCGCTTCTTATTACTTTGTCACTGAGCGGAATTGGGTATTTATTTCGTGAGGAAGTTGAAGATTTCATCTATAAAGATTTATATTTTGGGAAGAGCGCCCAAACAGAGTCTATTTCGATGGCTGATTCGCTTTTCTTAACAGAGAAAAAATATCCACATTATAGTGTGGCGAAAATTAGTGAGTTTAATGGGGATTATAATACGAGGCTTACTATTGCAAATGAATATACTGGGCAACAAAAATATGTGTACTTAGATAGCAATAATCAAATTGTCGGAGATCAAAACGCAAGTGAAACGTTTGCCAATATAATGCGGGAATTACATAGTTCTCTTTTAGTTGGTGGTACTGTCGTCAACTATATTGTAGAACTTGCAGCATGCTGGACAATCTTTTTAATTGTGACTGGATTGTATATGAGTATACGCCAATTCAAAAACACACCCGCATCCACTAAGCGAGAAAAAGCAAAACGACGTCATTCTATTATCGGTATTATATTTACAATTCCACTCGTTTTGTTAGTCGCATCTGGGTTACCATGGTCAGGATTTATGGGGAACCAAATTTATAAAATCGCATCGTCGAATGAATCGATTGGATATCCGACATTGTATATGGCACCGCCTGAATCGAAGATAAAAGAATTACCGTGGGCAACTAGAAAAGAAGCTCCTCCTGAATCGAATTCAAATGAGCCAAAAGCAATTTCTGTCGATGAATTACAAAAAGGAATTGAAATAAAGAAGCCATATGTTATCTCACTACCGGCTAATCCGAAAGGTGTATTCACCGTTTCGAAATCAAGCGGTTCCGGTATTACGGGTATGCATGTCGCACCAAATGAAGAAATAACAGCTTATTTTGATCAATATAGCGGAGAACTTATTTCCAAAACGGACTATCGTGATTATGGATTATTTGCACAATGGTTTACTTACGGTATCCCGCTTCACGAAGGACATTTATTCGGATGGCCAAATAAAATATTATGCTTACTAACGACATTATCTTTATTACTTCTCATTTATTACGGAATAAAAATGTGGTTAGCAAGAAAGCCAAAAGGAAAATTAGCAGCACCGCCAAAGCAAAGAGATAAGAAAAGCATAATCGTTTTCTTTATCATGATGGTTATACTAGGCGCTGTCATGCCTTTATTCGGACTATCTGTTTTAGTTATTTTCGCAATTGAACTTCTCATATATGTATTTGCAAAAATACGATCATAATAAAAAGCATTTGTACTCCCGTGTACAAATGCTTTTTATTTACTATTTTCTTTTTTTCTACTACTTATTAAAAAGATAATATCTAATATGATAATCAATGCGATGATAATTTGAGCCACATAATCCATTGTAGTAGGACCACCCGCTTTATTCATCATCATATACATTCCAGTTACAAATGAAATGGAAAGTAGGACGAGCAATGTTACTTCAATATTGTCATATAACTTTCGAAACAATTGCTTCATTTCACCACCACCTTTACCATATTATAACAAAAAAACCACTCTACAAGAGTGGTTTTCTTCATCACTGCGCCATTTTCTTTCGGTACATCTTCCCGTTCCAATAGAAGAATCGTGAAGTAAGCCCTCCGTATTTTACAATGCGCCGTGCCATTTTGTGCATATTCTTTTGTGCTGATACTTTTTGATCTGATAAATAAATACCAAGTAACCCTCGGCTTATGAGACGATGAAACTTTGCATGAGGTAAATCACCAATGCTCTTCTCTGCTTCTTCTACAAAATGTTTCATACGATCTAATATCGCTTGCTCGTTTTCATAATAACTACAGAAATTCAAATCTCCGCCGATACGGTCTTCTTCTTGATCGATGAAATAATCAAGTAAAATGTGAAGTCCTTGTACGTATGGAAAATACCCTTGTCTAATTTTCGCAATTTCTTCATCATGTAATTCATCATGAAATGCATATGCGACAAGACAGAAAATTCCAAGCGTCGAACCGGCACATGCTGAAAATTCAAACCAACTCATCTCTGGTAAGTTTTCTTTATGTGCTTCAAACCATGTTTTTAAGCGTGGTTCTCTTTCTTCTAACTTCACGTGTTTATGAATTTGCAAATCACAATAATAACAAGCAAGTTCATGAAGAATTGGAGCAATTTTATCATAATGCTTCGTTTTCTTTAAAACATCCTGACATGTTTCAACAAGCTCATCTAAATAACCACCATCATCTTGATCATCACGATAACGATAATAGTTACCGCCCCCTTCAACTTCAGGGCTTAATGCCATTACCATCGACTCATGAAGAGCCGCAAAGTCTTTCGGATCAAGTGATGTACTACGATCACATAAATTATCTAAATAGTCGCTAATCGTTTGATAAGCTACGATAAAACGAATACATTCCTCTCGGTGTTCACTTGCTAGTAGCGCTAAAATGCCACCGCCCTCGCAATGAAACGTTTTATTCTCAATACTTGCGATTGCCTGACTATGAAGCTCGTCATTCGGAATATGGTAGGCACGCTCTTTCCACATCGCTAGCTCATGGTGTACTACCGGAAACACATCACGGTATACTTTCGCCATGAGCGTTATGGGATTACTCGGTACGTTCACTTCTTCCTTCATCTCCTCTATTCAATGTACAAATAATTTACTTATTTGTTTCTATTATGTTATTGATGCGTATTTCAGTAAATGACTGAATATAATTCAAAATTTCATCACGCTCATACTCATTTAATAACTCATGATAACAATTCGGCCATTCTTTAAAAGCCTTATCACTTATTTTAACATTATCAAACCAAGTACGGACACGTGTTTTATCTACAAGTTTATCCTCACAAGCCTGCATTAGCAAGAGTGGAACGTCTGGAAAATCGCCTATTTTTTTATGCGCAATTTCGATAGACTTAATCAATTCACTATACCAACGTACTGATACTTTGCGCAAGAACAATGAATCATTCTCCATCGCATCTCTCACTTCATGATTACGAGTTGACATTTCTACAGTGAGATTTGTTGCAAATTGCAATTTTGGAGCAACGACATTTAATATTTTTGAAGCAGCACGAAGCGAAGCGGAAGGTGCAGCTAATACTCCTAAACAAGGTGAGCTTAGTACAATCCCATCTATGTCCTCTCTTTTCGTTTCTTGCATCATACGAATAACGACAAGTCCTCCCATACTATGACCAAATAAAAAAATAGGCAATCTATATTTCCTTGCTTCTTTCACCCATAACTTTATTTCCTTTATGTATTCATCAAATGAGTCGATATGTCCTCTATTTCTTGAAGTGGTTCCGTGTGCTGGAAGATCGCCCATAACGACGTGATAACCGATATGATTCCACATTTCTGCAACTGCTTCATAACGCCCGTGATATTCCATGGCACCATGTACGATAATAATGACGGCTTTCGCTTCCTCCGCTTCATAGTTCCACATACGAAACTCCCCCATTTCACTCTTTTTCATAATTTGATACACTAAAACTAGTCTCTAGGAAAGGAAGGCTTTACATGATATATCCTTACAAAGAAAAAAATCCGAAAATTGCGAGTAGTGCTTTTATCGCTGACTATGTTACCATTACAGGCGATGTGACAATTGGCGAAGAATCTAGCATTTGGTTTAATACAGTCATCCGCGGTGATGTATCACCAACGATAATTGGAAATAGAGTAAATGTACAAGATCAATGTACACTTCACCAAAGCCCCCAGTATCCTCTTATTTTAGAAGATGACGTTACCGTTGGGCATCAAGTTATTTTACATAGCTGCAAAATTAAAAAAGATGCTTTAATCGGAATGGGATCTATCATATTAGATGGCGCTGAAATTGGTGAAGGAGCTTTCATCGGTGCTGGTAGTCTCGTTTCACAAGGAAAGAAAATCCCTCCTAATACGTTAGCTTTCGGTCGCCCTGCGAAGGTCATTCGCGAATTAACAGAAGAAGACCGTAAAGATATGGAACGTATCCGCACACAATACGTTGAAAAAGGACAATATTATAAATCGTTACAAAAGTGATTTTATCGCTGCCATAAGACTGGCAGCTTTTTTTATGAAAAAATCTAACTTTTTCTTTACAAAACCTTATTATCCCCTCAATAAAATCTTATTAAAATAGAAGTTAATAACTCCATATATATGTAAATGAGGGAGGAAAAATCTCATGAAGGTCAGTGGACTATATAAAATAGAATGTTACATCTTCAAAGGAATTAATCGCTACTTTGATCAAAAAACATTAAACATCTTTTTCAGCAATATTACCCATATCGGTGGTGCAAGTTTTTCCATTGCACTTACCCTATTCTTTTTAATTTTCGCAACAGGAAATTTGCATCAAGCTGCAATTGCAACTGCTATTTCTTTGACAATTAGCCATATTCCTGTGCAAATATTAAAAAGATGGTATCCACGAAAACGTCCTTATTTAACAATTCAAGATGCGAAATATCCAGTACAGCCTTTAAAAGATCATTCTTTTCCATCCGGACATACAACCGCTGTTTTCTCTGTCCTCATTCCATTTATTTGCTATAATCCAAACTTGCTTGCTTTTCTATTACCGTTAGCATTATGCGTCGGTATTTCCCGTATTTATTTAGGGCTTCATTATCCGTCAGATGTATTTGTAGGCATGTGCCTTGGCACTTGCTCTGGCATCATCTCTTTTTATCAACTCATTCCACTCATGTAAAGGAGCGATATGATGAGAGTCGCCATATTTACCGATACATTTACACCACAAGTCAACGGTGTGGCGAAAACTTTGGAACGTTTAACTAAATATTTTCAAAAAGAAAATATCGCCTATTCTGTTTTCGCCCCTCAGCATACGGCAGAAGATAATTTCGTAGCGAATGTGAACAAAATGAGAAGTATCCCGTTAACAATATTATATCCAGAATGTCGCTTTGCCTTTCCTACTCCGCGCATTAAGCGGGAACTTCTTGCCTTTAAACCTGATATCATTCACATCGCTACGCCTTTCAATATGGGACTTTGTGGGTTATATTATGCCAAAAAGTTAAATATCCCAGTTGTCGGTTCTTATCATACTGATTTTGACGCCTATTTACGCTATTACAAAATCGAATTTCTCTCCAATATGCTATGGAACTATTTAAGGTGGTTTCATAGTCATATGCAAAAAAACTTTGTTCCTTCTCCTGAAACATTACATCAATTAAAGAAAAAAGGATTTCAACAGCTCTATATTTGGGGACGTGGTGTAGATTGTACTCTCTTTCATCCAACTTACAATAAAGACCTATTCCGAAAAAAATATAATATTACAGCGAAATATATTCTTTCCTACGTCGGGCGCCTTGCTCCTGAAAAAGATATCGATACTCTTCAAACACTTATTCAAACGACAAACAAAGAACGTGACGATATTCATTGGCTCATCGCTGGAGACGGGCCTCTAGCAACAAATTTGCGTGAAGCTGTTCCGAAAACAAATGTCACTTTTACTGGATATTTACAAGGCACGGATTTAGCTGAAGCATATGCTTGTTCTCATATGATGGTATTTCCATCAGCTACTGAAACGTTCGGAAATGTCGTACTTGAATCATTTGCATGCGGTACACCTGTCATCGGAGCAAATAGTGGCGGGGTTAAAAATATTATTACAGATGGAAAAACGGGAATTCTTTGTCCACCAAAAGATACAGATTCCTTCCTATCCTCCATCAATTCTTTATTGCAAAATGAAGATCAACTTATGCAAATGGGCATAGCAACTTCGTCTTATGCTAAATCAAAAAGCTGGGATGAGATCTTTCGTGGCTTACTTGACCAATATGAAGAAGTCCTTCAGCACACTGCATCAGGGTTACTCGCTTAAACAGAAAAACTCCCTTCCAAAAAACGAAGGGAGTTTATTACACAGTTATAAATTTTAGTTTAATAAATGATACATAAGGTGAAATATCATTTTATTCCTATATTCATTATAACAAAAAGATACATAACTAAACAGACTTGTAATAAAAACCCATAAAAATTAATATATGGTTATACAGTATTTTTTACTGTATGGTGATTTTAAGAAATCCTCTTAAAATCAACTTACTCACATACCTTTATACAGCAATTGTTCCCCAATTTCTGTATATCAAAAAACCTTTCATTCATTTGAAAGGTCTTTTTGAGCCTGCACATATTCTTCTTTCGTATTCACATTTATAAACCAATCTACATTCGCTTGTACATCTTCACCAGCAATATATTTCACATTACATTGTGATAAAAGCTGGCCCATACTTCTTTTTTCTTCTTGAAGCAAAGCATAAATCTTTTCTTTCACGCGGTTATTATACGCTGCAAGTAACGGTTGTTTTCTTCCATTAATAATAGGTACAACCGCATCATATTCATTGCTCGTTTGCTCTAGTAAAATGGTAAACCATTCTTGCAAAACATTTGGCGCATCGCAAGGCATAATAGCGTACCAATCTGCTTCTATATATTCCATTCCTGATACGATTCCAGCAAGTGGTCCATTCCCTTTATAATGCGGAATATCTTCTATAACAGGAACTTGTACGAGTTGCTCTACTCGCTCTTTTATATCAGTATGACTAATAACAACAACATCTTGCAAAATACTTTCCATTACTTGCACAATATGCTCAATAAAAGTACTCTCTTTCCAGCCTACTAACGCTTTCGGCTCACCGAATCGGCTCGACATACCTCCTGCTAATACAATTCCAGCACACTTACTCATTGGCGATGCAGCTCAAATGTAATATGACCTAATTCCGGTAAAATTAATTTATTCATTGCAAGGCGAACTGCTCCGCTAGATCCTGGCATCGAAAAGACAACTTTCCTTCCAATAGTACCGCCAATTGCTCGACTTAACATCGCAGCGCTTCCGATATCTTCTAAATAACTAATCATACGGAACAACTCACCAAATCCAACAATTTCTTTATCTAATAACACTGAAACTGCCTCAATCGTTACATCACGTTTCGTAATACCAGTTCCGCCATTCGTTAACACGACATCAACATCTTCCCTATGATAACCAGCTAACACAGCCTGCTGAATACTCTCTTTATCATCTTTCACAATTTCATAAGAGGTCACTTTATGTCCTGCTTCTATTAATAATGCATGTAACAATTGACCACTCTTATCCGTCTCTTCCGTACGTGTATCGGAAATCGTTACAATCTTGCAGCGCACTTCTTTTGGAGCTTGTTTTTTATGTTCAGTTACGCTCATTTTTCATCTTTCCTTTCCTAAAGACTTTTCTTCATTTTATCATACATATCTTTACACAATTATGTATGAAGCCAATGATGCACCGTGATACAATATAAGTATATACGACCACAAAAAGGAAAATATACTTTCTTATACGCCTGGACTACACACCATTAGCTACTCTTTAAATCCCCTTATATTTTCTACATAGTAGATTTCATTTTAAATTACAAAATAATTTGGAGGTTCACTCACTATGGAACTATACAAAAAATTAACAACAACATTCATCCTCTTATTTGTTGCTTCCATCACTGTCGGTTTTTCTCTAAAAGGAGCAATTCCATACGCCACATTAGTGAGTATTATATTCGCAACGCTATTTTTACTGAGCAGTGCTTTTTGCGCAGGAAAAGCGCGTCAACTGAAAGGGTGACCGTCTATGTTCCGTACCTTTGCAAATCATGTGAAAAGGAAATACAAACGTATGAAAAAGCGTGGATTCATATGCCAGTTCCGGCAAGTGGTATGACAAATATGAAGAAGTATATTGAGCTAGACGGGGAAGTTTATTGTAGTTCTTGCATTCAAGTAGTAAATAAAGTGAAACTTTAATCAGTGGGGATTTTGTTCTTCCCCACTGATTATTAGTTGAGCCAATCGGGCTTTTACGGGCAGTTAGCCTCCTACCTAACTTTTTTGCTTTACAGCCGAATTTTGAGGTGGGAGGCTTACTGCCCGTTAATGCGGGATAAAACCAAATAAAAAAAGCTTTGCGACACGCGCAAAGCTTTTTTTTCATATATTATAGACCAGCTTGCTCTTTTAAAGTAGCTGCTTTGTCTGTACGTTCCCATGTAAGATCTACATCAGTACGTCCGAAGTGGCCGTAAGCTGCTGTTTGTTTGTAAATTGGGCGACGTAAGTCTAGCATTTTAATAATACCAGCTGGGCGAAGATCGAAGTTGTTACGAACTAGTTCTACTAATACGTCTTCAGATACTTTACCAGTGCCTAATGTATCAACTGAAATTGATACTGGTTGTGCTACGCCAATTGCGTATGCAAGTTGTACTTCTGCTTTGTCAGCAAGACCAGCTGCTACGATGTTTTTCGCAACATAACGAGCTGCATATGCTGCAGAACGGTCAACTTTCGTTGCATCTTTACCAGAGAATGCACCACCGCCATGGCGAGCGTATCCACCGTAAGTATCAACGATAATTTTACGTCCTGTTAAACCAGCATCACCTTGTGGTCCACCAATTACGAAGCGGCCAGTTGGGTTAATGAAGAATTTCGTTTCTCCATCCATTAATTCTGCTGGAACTACAGCTTTAATTACGTGCTCTTTTAAATCGCGATCGATTTCTTCCCACGTAACATCTGGATGATGTTGTGTAGAAATTACAATTGTATCCACACGTACAGGTTTACCATTTTCATCATACTCAACTGTAACTTGCGTTTTTCCATCCGGACGTAAGTATGATAATGTGTCATCTTTACGTACTTCAGTTAAACGACGAGCTAATTTGTGAGCAAGCGAGATTGGAAGTGGCATTAATTCTTGTGTTTCATTACATGCGAAGCCAAACATTAAACCTTGGTCTCCCGCACCAATTGCCTCAATCTCAGCGTCAGTCATTTGACCTTCGCGTGCTTCTAGTGCTTGGTCAACACCCATAGCGATGTCAGCAGATTGCTCATCGATAGATGTTAAAACTGCACAAGTTTCTGCATCGAATCCGTATTTTGCGCGTGTGTAACCAATGCCTTGAATTGTTTCACGAACGATTTTTGGAATATCTACGTAAGTAGAAGTCGTAATTTCCCCCGCTACCAATACTAAACCAGTTGTTACAGTTGTTTCACAAGCTACACGTGCATTTGCGTCCTTTGCTAAGATCGCATCTAAAATTGAATCAGAAATTTGGTCACAAATTTTATCTGGATGTCCTTCAGTTACAGACTCAGATGTGAACAGATGACGTTTTTTTGTCATGTGGTAAACCTCCCTACAGTAATTGTATATATTGTACGGAACTCATCCTTAATTTGCCACAAACTGCGACATACATTTATTCTCCCACACAAGCATACAGAAAAACCTTTCCTACTTAACATAGAGGAAAGGTTTAATTTGCTACTTGCATACTGCTTTTTGCCCTTTGCTCTTATCGTTCGAGACCGTTAGCCTCGCACAGGTTTTAGCACCTATTCACCTGTATTTACCACTACAAGTGAGGTTGCTGGGCTTCATCGGGCCTGTCCCTCCGCCAGCTCGGGATAAGAGAGTATCCGTCCCAACCTATACTAAAGAAATGATATTCATTTGTCAATTAATATTCACATTTTCCTGAAAGTTTTTCTCAATACCCATAGAA
>NZ_JBFPJH010000093.1:0-11981 GCF_040838255.1 Bacillus sp. C30
ATCTTTCTCTATCTCTTAATTGTTCTTTGTTTTCACAAGATAGGTAAACTTCTTATTTTTTAGAAATAGTAGTTTGTCCCTCACGAATTCAGTTTAGTTTTCATTTTATTATATAGTAACGACTATTTATTCTATAAAAGAAAGGAATGAACAAATGTCCAACAAAAATAAAGGGAAAGTGTTTTATGGTAATGATTGTTGCGAAGTAAGAGCTTGCAGTTATATTAACATCTCTAAGGCAGAACTAAAAGAGTATGCTAGACTTCTTCAAGCTCTTGGTCAAAGTATTCAAGCTGTATTTCAAAACCCTTCTCAAGATAACATCGATAAACTAATTGCTCTCCTGAATAATCTTCAAAAATTCCTCAGTTGCTTAGATTTATCACCTGCACAAGAAAAAATTGGTAGTTCTATTATTGCTAACTTATTAACTATCCTAAAGTCCTCACCTTTCTCATGCGGAGCATTGTACGTTGAACTACAAAGTTTGCTTAATTATTTATTGTATATTGCTAAGTTATTCAAAATCGATTGCTGTACTATCGATAAACTAGTTAAGCTCATTACAGAAATTCAAGCTATCCTAGTTCAATATGGATCAGGTTGCCTTGGTGGAGGAACAATAGGACCTACTGGACCTCAAGGTATTCAAGGACCTGCTGGTGCTCAAGGCGCTCAAGGTCCGGTTGGTGCTACTGGTGGTGCTCAAGGTGCTACTGGACCGTCGGGCACACCACTCCCTGTAACTATAGCAGCAATAGGAAATTCTAATCCACAAACTATATCACCTGGAACGAATATCCAATTTAATCAAGTTTTCGAACTAAATACTCTCATTTTTAATGACACTTCAGATACTTTAACTATTTTAGAAACAGGAGTATACGATATTAGTTTCTCAGCATCTACAACCTTCCCGGGTTCTTCACCATTTGGATTCGGTATTTCATTCAACGGTCAACCACCTACTCGTAATTTTTCAACTAACGTTATCGGTAGTGCGGTTTCTTTCTCCACAATTGTTACTTTAACAGCTGGTACAACAATCTCTGTACAACCTACAGTAAATACTATTTCGATCCCTAACACTGGTGACACAACAGCTACACTATCAGTCTTCCGAATTTACTAATTTTAGTTTTCATTTTATTTTTGAACGACCAAGAATGTTTGATTTATAGTAATTTGTATTATTTTGATTGTATGTTAAATCTTTCTTTTAATAAAAAGGAGCACTTATTTTGGAGGATAAGTGCTCCTTCTTTACGTTTCTTTACTTCAAATTTACTCTAGCTTAATCCTCTTTTTGTATGATGAATAGTGAAGACAAAGACATGAAAGAGGGATGACAATGCGAATTATATCACTGACACGTTTTTGGTTTGTTCTTATGGTATGCATAATTTTATGTATAGGGTTTCTTTTAACTCTAAACTATTCAAATGTTTCAAAAGCAGAAAGAAAAACAATTCCATACGAACTTCTGTATACAAAACAAAACAACATCCCGTATTCCTCTTCCACACAAAATGAAAAAAAAGTTATAAAAGGAATGCTTATTACAGAAGCTTCTAGTTATGAAAACCTACTTCAAATCGCTGAAACGATTAAAGATAAATATAAAAATAAAGACGTTGATGAAATAACACTCTCTATCCATAATGAAAATACTGGAAGTTTCGAAGAGGAATTGCCATATGAACCTATTAGTAAAGGAATAATAACCGTCACGTATGATTCTCAATCCTTCGGTAGGGCCAATGTTACGCTAAATAAATAAACTAAAGCTTTAATCCGTGGCGCTTTTCCCATCTCCACGGATTATTAAGTTAAACCCATCAAATTTTTATAGGCAGCTCGCTTCTCACCTAACTTCTTTTCTGTTGCCACATTTTGAACCGAGATAAAACCGCTCATTTCTCATAAAAAAGAGGCGAACTCGTTATTCGCCTCTTTTTTTACCAAAATGGAATCCACTCTTTCACTTTATCTATCCATTCATTTTGCTGTTCTTTTCTTTGTTGTTCCTCTTCTTTTCGTTTTTTCTCTTCTTCTTTCCTTCGTTTTTCTTCCTCAATCGTTTTTAATTGTTTTGTATAATCCGCCTCAGGTATTAGTGATAACTGAAATGCCTTTTGAGTTGGATTTCCATTCGCTTTCTTCATAATATCCCGGAACATTGTCGTTGTAATTTGGCTGCCTCCTGGCACATAATGCTCACTATCCGTTTTATCATACCCTACCCAAATCGCACCTACTAAATCCGGTGTGTATCCAACAAACCACGAATCCTTCGCACCAGTGCTTGGTCCATTTACAAGCTGGGTAGTCCCTGTCTTGCCTGCGGTATCGATATTATTAACTTTCGCTTTTTCACCTGTTCCCCTTTCAATAACACCTTTTAATAAGTATGTCATCTTTTGGGCAACTTTCTCGTTCGTCACACGAGTTTCTTTCTTATACCATTTTCCAATTGTTTCCCCTTCAGCATTTTGGATTTCTCTAATGGCATGAGCTTCTACTTGGACACCATCATTTGCAAGTGCGCTATACGCTTGAGCCATTACAAATGGTGAAGTCCCTACATGCATACCTCCTAAAGCAATCGGATACGTACGGTCTTCAGGCTCTAATGGAATACCAAACCGCTCTAAAGATTTCAATCCTTTATCTAATCCAATTTTCTCTAATAGCCAAACTGCTGAAACATTATATGACTTTGCCACCGCTTCATACATCGTCACATTACCATGGAACGTATGATCACTATTTTGTGGTGCATATTCTTTAATATTAAACGGTTCATCTTTTAAGACATCGTATACTTCATATCCTTGTTCTAACGCTGGTACATACACTGCAAGAGGCTTTAACGTTGAACCTGGCTGTCTTTTTAATTGTGTTGCATGATTAAACTGTAAAAATTGATAAGGACCTCTGCCTCCAACTAAAGCCGGAACACCTCCAGTTTTTGGATTCATAAGGACCACTCCAGTTTGCATAAGCTGATCTGAGCCACTATCTTTAAAATAACTATCATTATTCACAACATCTTCAACCGCTTGTTGTTTTTTCGAGTCAAGTTCCGTATAAATACGATAGCCACCTGCTAAAATTTCATTTTGTGTTAATTCATACTTGTCCATCGCTTCTCTAACAATATAATCTACGTATTGAGAATATTTTCCCTTATATTTATCGTCAACACCACGTCGTAATACAAGACCTAATTCTTTCTCCTGATTATATTGTTCTTCAGAAATATATCCTTGCTCCTTCATTAAACCTAATACGACATTACGTCTTTCAATTGATTTATTAAAGTTTTTATACGGCGAATACGCAGATGGCGCTTTAATTAATCCTGCAATCGTTGCGGCTTCTGAAATCGTTAAGTCTTTTACTTCTTTATCAAAATAAGATTTAGCTGCTCTTTTTATCCCCCAAGCACCTTCACCAAAATAAATTTGATTCATATACATTTCAACAATTTCATCTTTCGTATAAGTACGTTCTATTTTTTTCGTTAGAAAGTATTCCTTTATTTTACGCGAGAATGTACGGTCTTGCGTTAAAAATACATTTTTCGCAAGTTGTTGTGTAATTGTACTACCACCTGCCACAACTTCACCGGCTGTAATGTTCTTAAATACAGCACTTATAATTCCACTATAGTAAATACCATGATGACTAAAAAATTCCTTATCTTCTACTGCAACAATTGCTTGAACCATAATATCAGGAATATCTTTCCTTTTGACCCCTTCTGTTTTAGAAGAAGCTAATTTAGTCGCAACTTCATTATTTGCATCATAAATTAAAGTCGGTTGTGGAACAGCTTGTTTTAATTCAGATATATCTTGAATGGAAATTATTATATTTACAACAATAAATAGAGTAGCAAGTAAACTTCCCACTACAATTAATGAATTGCGTAGTTTCTTCCTCTTATTGAACCACTCAAGCGTTTTTTTAAAGTGAGTGTTCTTCAATTTCATTGGTTCACTTCCTTCATTTGTTTACACTCTTCTTTTTAAAAGGAAGAATATACCTCCTTTTAAATTTATTATAATAACGTAGTCGTTCCTATAGTGTAAAGCTTTTCTTTCACATTCATACTTTTTGCAAGAAAAGGACATTCTACAAGTAAGATATTCATTGTTGAGTATTAATATTATTAATACAACAATGAGAGTTATGTTAAGTTTTTGTAAACTTTTCGATAAAATGTTTTAAAAAACGACAGTTTTTTGTTAGAATTGATTAGCCAATATATTTTACATATATTACTTTTGTGGGGGTAACAATAATGGTCTTTAAATCAAAAAAAGATAAATTTTCTGAAATGCTTATGAACGTTTCCGAAAATTTAAAAGAAGGCGCGCAGTTTTTCGTGGAGTATAAAATTAAAAATGCTAGCGATTTAAAAGAGTTTTCTATGCGCATGAAAGAGTATGAGTCAAAAGGTGACTCATTCATTCACGAAATCATTATGGAGCTAAACAAAGCGTTTATTACTCCTATTGAACGTGAAGACATCCTACAACTTGCAATGAGTATGGATGATGTATTAGACGGATTAGATCACAGTGCTGGTCTATTCGAAATGTATTCTATTACAGAAGCTGATGAATACATGATTAAATTCGTTGAAGCAATTAATCAATGTGCGATTGAGATTGCAAATTCTGTTGAACTACTTTCTAAAAAGAAATTAGTCGATATTCGTACAAATGCGATCAAGATTAAGGATTACGAGTCACAATGTGATGATATTCGCCGTCATGCGATTAAGCACTTATTCTCTCGTGAGAAAGATCCGATTAAGATTATTCAATTTAAAGAGATTTACGAAGAGCTTGAAGAAGTAGCTGATAGCTGTCAAAGCGTTGCAAACGTATTAGAAACAATCATTATGAAGAACGCGTAAGGAGTTTGATCATGGATACACTCTTGATACTGACCGTTTTAGTAGTCATTTGCGCTTTAGCTTTTGACTTTATCAATGGATTTCACGATACAGCAAACGCTATTGCAACGGCTGTTTCAACGAAAGCTCTAAAGCCTAGACATGCAATTGTTATGGCAGCTATTATGAACTTTTTAGGTGCGATGACATTTACAGGTGTAGCAAAAACGATTACAAAAGATATTGTTGACCCGTTTGCCTTGCAAAATGGTTCTCTTGTAATTTTAGCTGCTTTGCTTGCGGCAATAGTCTGGAATTTGATCACTTGGTACTATGGCATTCCAAGTAGTTCTTCGCATGCAATCATTGGCGCAATCGCTGGTGCAGCAATTGCTGCTGCTGGTATTAGCGCATTAAACTATAAAGGGTTTATAAAAATTCTTGAAGCTTTAATCATTTCACCGATCATCGCTTTTGTTATTGGTTACATCGTATATAGTATTTTTAAAGTGGTATTTAAAAACTTTAACTTAACGAAAACGAACAAGAACTTCCGTATATTCCAGATTTTCACCGCTGCATTGCAAGCTTATACGCACGGTACGAATGATGCACAAAAAGCAATGGGAATCATTACGATGGCTCTTATGGCCAATAACTATCATACTTCTGGCGATATCCCTTTCTGGGTACAATTATCTTGTGCAATCGCAATGGGTCTTGGTACTTCTGTCGGTGGTTGGAAAATTATTAAAACTGTCGGTGGACAAATTATGAAAATTCGTCCTGTAAATGGTGTAGCTGCCGATTTATCATCATCACTTGTTATTTTCGGCGCAACATTTATTCACTTACCGGTTAGTACGACGCACGTTATCTCTTCTTCTATTTTAGGAGTTGGTGCTTCACATCGCGTGAAAGGTGTAAAATGGGGAACTGCAAAACGCATGTTAATTACATGGGTTATTACACTTCCTATTTCAGCTTCTTTAGCTGCATTATTTTACTACTTATTACACTTAATCTTTTAATCAAAAGTCGTCTTCCTTATTTTTCTAGGAAGACGACTTTTTTGTGAACAAGCCTATTTCTTATTAAAAAGCGTGTATAATGATTGATGGATAAGTTATATAGAGGAGTTGGCAATTTTGGAATACATCATGTTACTTTTCATCGGATTAATCGCCGGGACAGTCGGGAGCCTAGTCGGACTTGGAGGCGGAATTATTATCGTTCCGTTATTAATTGGATTACACAGTTTATCACCACAACTCGCAGTAGGAACTTCTATGGTAACAGTCGTTTTTACAGGGCTGGCTTCTACCCTTACTTATATGAAACATAAACGGGTAGATTATAAAAGTGGACTTATTTTATTTATCGGGAGTGGCCCTGGTGGTATTATAGGATCATGGGCAAACAAATTTTTAAACCAAGATACATTTTCTTTATACTTTGGGATTTTTCTTATATTCGTCTCCATTCTTCTTATACTACGAGACAAATTGAAACCTCTTTCCCTATCAAATATGACTGTAATTAAGCGATCTTTTACAGATAACGAAGGAAATACTGTAGACTATCAATTTCCACCATTTCTCGCTATCTTTATTGCCTTTATAGTTGGATTTATATCCGGATTATTTGGAATCGGTGGTGGTGCCTTACTTGTGCCAGCGATGATGCTCCTTTTTGCGTTCCCAGCACACATTGCTGTAGCAACTTCAATGTTTATCGTATTTCTCTCAGCAATTGTAAGTTCTTTAACTCACATCTCTCTAGGAAATGTCAGCTGGGCTTATGCATTAATTCTTATTCCTGGTGCATGGATTGGCGGAAAAATCGGGGCTTATATTAACACAAAATTAAGCGGTAATGCAGTAATTAATTTATTACGTATCACATTAATTATTCTTGGAACTAGATTAATCATTACTTCATTTTTATAACGCGTTCTTTCTAGAATGCGTTTTTTCTTATACACATGAATATAAAAAGGCTCCTAGGAGAACAAATAAAACTAAACAAACACTTAATAGCATAAAATTCGAAATATGTAATTTCTTCAAGGTGATCACTCCTATAGCTATGACTGTTATCTTTATGATAGCGAAAAAACAGTTATCTTACAGTTACAAAGCGCTAACAATGCAAAATCATTTATTACAAATTTTATCCTTATATTTCATTTCTTTGTATAATCTATCGATTCAATAAAAAAAGATGTCATATTGACATCTTTTTAGTGAAGAAGTGACCATCCCATAAAGTCTTCATGTACTTGGCACGCCCTCTTATCGTTTCGATCATATAATTCAGCATAACTATCTGTTTCTTCATCATAAGCCATCGTATAAATAATTTGGCCGTCTATTTCAACGGATAAAACGACTCCACCTTTCATCTCTTCTACATGAATGATAGCATTCGCCGGAATTCTCATATCCGTCATCTTCATCGCATCTAACAATATACTAAACCCCCTACAGCGTATTCATTGCTAGTACTATTACACACTAAATAGTATACTACTGTAATAGCATACATTTCGTCAATGAAATTGCTGTTTAAAAAGCATATTGTCTTTATACATATACGCTAAAATATAAGAAATAGAAATGTTTTAATGGAGGGCTAACATTGATTCTACATAAGGGAGATGTATTATTCCGTCAAGGTGAGGACGGTCCATTATATTTTATAAAAACAGGTTTATTAAAAGTTATTCGGTTAGAAGACGACGGAACACCATTTTTATTTAATATTATCGTTCCTGGTGAAACGATACCTCACCATTCTTTAATTTCACCGAAGGAATATCACGGTACAGCTATCGCTTTAATGAAAACAGAAGTGGAGCCTATAATTAGCAATGAATGGTACGACAAACTTCAGGCAAATCCTGCATCTTATGAAAATATCGCTATGCAATTACAATCGAAATTAAGAATGATGCAACAGCGTATCGATCAATTGACAACTGTCTCTCCTAAAGAGCGCCTTCATCGTTTACAAGAGTGGTTCACCTTTTATTTAGGTGACATCCCTATTTATGAAATATTAACACAAACTGAAATTGGTCAGCTCATAGGTGTACGCCGCGAAACAGTAAATCGCTTACTTAGAGAACAAGCAAAAAACGAGGTAAAATAATACCTCGTTTTTTGCTTGGCAACGTTAACCTATTGTAAGCTTGCTGCGGGACCGAAAAATTCATAATGAATGTTCTCTTGTTTAACACCCAAATCAATTAATGCAGCATTTATATGTTTCATAAATGGTACTGGACCGCAGAAATAAAATTCTGCTTCAGTCGTTGGAATAATAGTTTGTAACCATTCACGTTCAATGAATCCTTCTTGATCAAAATTCTTCATTTCCACATCTTGCTCTGTCGGTGAAGAATAGCAAGTATATGCTTTAACTTGTTCATACTCTTTTTCTACTGTCTCAACATGCTCTTTCATCGCATGTGTATTACTATTTATCGCCGCATGAACAAAGCATACATTACGCTTTGATTCTTGTTCAATTAACGTATTTAACATACTCATCATCGGTGTAATACCTACTCCACCACTAATTAGTACAACAGGTAATGTTGACTCCATATTTAATACGAAATCTCCCGCTGGTGCACTTACTGGTAAGACATCCCCTTCCCCTACATGATCATGTAAGTAATTAGATACTTTACCATCTGGTGTATCTACACCTTTTTCTTTCTTTACACTAATACGATAATATTCTTTTCCAGGAGCATCAGATAAGCTATATTGACGATTATGCGTATATGTTTCACCTTCAATATTTATTTGAATCGTTACATATTGTCCTGGGATGAATGATGAAACTTTCCCGCCATCTTCAGGTTTTAAATAAAATGATGTAATAACGTCGCTTTCCTTCACTTTTTTAACAATCACAAAGTTGCGGAAATCTTTCCACCCACCTTCTTTATGTGCAGCTTCTTCATACATACCCGCTTCAATGCTAATGAATGCATCAGCAATGACGCCATACGCTTCTCCCCATGCATTTAAAACTTCATCAGGTGCGCCTGCGACCTCTTTAATCGCTCGTAGTAAACATGTACCTACTATTGGATAATGCTCTGCTTTAATACCTAAACTTCTATGCTTATGACCGATTTGTTTTACAACTGGAATAATAGCTTCTAAATTATCAATGTACATTGCAGCTGCATAAACAGCATTTGCTAATGCTTGTTGTTGTCTTCCTTTTTTCTGGTTCGTATGGTTGAAAATATTCAATAACTCCGGATGTTCCGAAAATAAAATTTGATAAAATCTCGTTGTAATCTCAACGCCTTTTTCTTGTAATAACGGTACTGTTGACTTTACGATTTCAATTGTTTTTGCACTTAACATTGTATCCCACTCCTCTATTTCCTTAACTGTTTTTAGTTTAACTGAATTGTATAATACATATTGTGATTTTAATCACTATTAACATGGTGTTTTTGTGAAAAATATATGAACAATGCACATATTAAATAAATTTTAAATAGTGATGTGCTCCCATCCGCTACTAATTAGTAGCCCCCATTAATTGTGCTCAAAAAAAAGCTAACTAGAAATCTAGCTAGCCTACTACTTTGTTTGTATTGCTTGTTCAATTACTTTTATATTCTGCCCGTTTCCAAACTCTGTATACCCCCATATATTCGTTTCACCTTTATATTTATTCATAAGTATATCCAAGTCATGATATACGCGATGAGCATAGATTACATACTCCATATTCTGAAGCTCCACACCTTTTTTTACAATTTCATAACTTCTATTCACATCGCGTTTTATTTTTTCATTTTTTATTTCTTTATGTATATTTTTTAAAGAGGCTTCTTGCTCTTGAAACCATTGTTTAAAATGTTTCCAATCCCCATCTGTATATTTCTCTGCCTTGCCATAATTCAAGAAATTATTATAACTTTCATGTGTCGTACGAACAAAATCGAGTGTCTTCTTCTTCTCTTGCACCTCTTCTATTTGTGCTACTGCATTTACTCCAGCAGACTTATTCGCATAATATAATAGTATTTTCATAAGACTATAGCTCGCTATTGCCATCACAGTAATAGTTACCAATACACTTAACAATTTCTTCATATACAGAACCCCTTTTCTACGAGAGAATGTTACAATGTACTGCTACACTTGTAACATTCTCTCGTAGAAATGTAATTCCTGTTTAAATCCTCCTTTTCATTTCGACACTATTTTTCTACAAACTTCTCCTTGGTAAATGCTCTTGTAAAACAACATAACCTTCATAAGCTGTATAACCGAGTATAGCCATTAATCCTATATAACAAGCAAATACTGTCCATTTCGTTTTCGTATCGACTTTATAATAATTTTCTTGTTGTTCCTTTTCTGTTTCCCATTCATTTAATTTTCTTTCTGACATTTCAAATGCTTCTCTTATATGAATTGTATGCATTTCTTTTTCATCTTCATATGGGACATAATCAAGTGGCTCAAATTTTGGTAAAAGGTACTCTAGCACTTCAATCTTTTGAAGTTCTCCTGTTTTTAATTCTTTTTCACGTTCTCTTTGTCTTAATACATTCATTTCATGGTGAATCATATAAATCGTTCGATGCACCGCACCAGTTTCTTTTAATTCCTCTTCAAGCCTAGCAGCATATTCTTTCATTCCATCGATTTTATATCCTAATTCCTTAATCGGCTCATCTCTCTTTATTACTCTATATAGTTCCATACAGCCGATAATAAAAATAAATCCTCCTAAAATACTTTTGAAGTAAATAGAATAGCCGAGTAGTAAAACTAGCCCTGCTCCCCAAATTTTCGTGCTTACAACTGAAATTATTCGTCCACCATCTAATGGAGAAACTGGAATTAAGTTAAAGAAATTAATCATACTTCCAAGTAAAATAATAAGCGCCCAAAACGGCTCTTTCGTGATTATATACAGTGGGATTGCGGGTAAATATGAAAGCAATCCGAAAAGAGGTCCCATATATGCAATGTAAGCTTCATCTTTTGCATTTTTCGGCATCTCTTTCATCCCAATAAGAGCTCCCATAAATGGTATGAAGATTGCTGGCGATGTTGGTATCCCTTTCTTTCTCGCTGCCCATAAATGCCCCATCTCATGTACAAACAATAAATATACGAGTGCTACCCCAAACTTCCAACCATATATGACTGCGTATGCACCAAGCGATAAAAACATACTAAATACTGTTGAAAATTTTGCTAACTTAAAAATTGCAAATACCCATTTTAACTTAGATAGTAAAAATAACCCTATTGCAACTATAACTCCCCATAATCCTTTTTTATTATTTTTCATATTCCTCTCCTTTATCTCGCTTTATTGAGCCATATACACTCATCAAAACTTATTCTTTTTCTCTATTATGACATATTTTTTTCTATTGTTAGAAATAATGTTTATTCCATCCATTTTTAGCCGAAAATAAAAATAAAAGGAGGTAAATACAAATGAAATTACAATCTCTTATGATAGGCGCTCTATCGTTTTTAGCTTCAACTCTTATTTTTTATACCGTCAGCTACGTATTATTATTAGATTGGTTGCCAAATCACTTATTTATAGCCCTTATTATTCTTTCTGCTCTTATGATTTCCTTTCTAATTACACGAAAATCAATGAATGAGCCATCTGCAAAAGCAAAATAATAGAGGGGATTTTTCCCCTCTATTATCATTTCCTAGGAAAGGCCATATAGACTTTATGATTCTTACTGCCCGCTATTTACGGGCAGTAAGAATCCCACCTCAAAATTCGGCTGGAGCAAAGAATTTAGGTAGGAGTCGTGCTAATAATCAGCGGGGGATGCCCCCACTGATTAAAATTTCACTTTATCTTTGTAAATTCATTTTTTCACCATACTCTTTAACAATTTGAATAATGTTTTGAAATGCTCCTACTTTTTCTTTCTTACTATTTAATATTTGTAAATCGTGATTATCATAATAGGTTTCTAGTGATTTTAATTGTGATTCTGAAGCATCTTTTATCGGAACATTAACATTCAACTCATACTGTTTATACC
>NZ_JBFPJH010000094.1:0-11701 GCF_040838255.1 Bacillus sp. C30
ATATTTAGCAGATAACTCTATCCAAGGTTTTAAAATGTTGAAGTATTTAAACTTTAAGATAGTATATCGCCAAAGTAAAGAAGAGAAGTATTTAAAGGACAGCATTTTAGTGAAACAGAGAAATGGATAAAGCGATGATTAAGTTTTTAACTTAGTCGTCGCTTTTTATTTATGTAGTTGTGCAGGAAGAAGGCAAAAAATATCGAATGAATGTAATTATACAGAATTGTTTGTATTTATTTCGAATAGTAGTTAAAGATACGTTAGTTATATTTCAAACAGTAAGAAAAGAGAGATTAAATAATAGAGGGAGCAACTTACATGGAAAATATATTAAAGGTATCCTCAAAATCAAGTCCGAATTCAGTGGCAGGTGCAATAGCGGGCGTACTAAGAGCAAGTGGCAAAGTAGAAATCCAAGTGATTGGAGCTGGTTCTTTAAATCAAGCGATTAAAGCAATTGCGATTGCAAGAGGTTTTGTAGCTCCAAGTGGCATTGACTTGGTTCTTGTTCCAGCGTTTCAAGAGGTTACTATCGATAATCAAGAAAGAACAGCAATCAAATTAATTGTAGGTCCTAGAAGGAGAAGATCTTAATAGCGAGCATTAATATAAGGGGATTTGAAAAGGTCAATAGACTCCAAAAAGTTAGACACGTTATTTCATTTGACAGTTCCTTGGGCGTGGATACAGTATTGTACCGGATTTATGACTTTTAATTCCTCTTTATATTTAGCGGGTTTTTCTAGAAACTTAAAAATGCCAAATCCTTTGTGACATAAGGGATTTGGCATTTTTGAGGTTTTTATGTTTTTTAAAATCAACAATTCTAAAACTGCTCATTCTTCTCCCAAGATTCTACAATATAATGAGCAATCGTTGGGTTGAATCCTTTACCAACTAAGAACATAATCGCAGCAACTTCTGTTAAAGCATGTTTGTGTGATGTATGTTTCGCTTCATTCAAACCGTAATCTACCCAAGGTTTTACGAAATCAAGTACAGGTTTCTTTAAAGGTAAAAACTGTGTACCGACAACTTGTTGGATTTGTTGTTGCGTTGGTTCTGTAATAGGTCCAGGTGGTAAAATTTGTGGTTGTGTAATATCTAAAATCGGCCCAGGTGGTAAAATTTGTGGTTGCGTCGGATCAATTGTTGGTGGTTTAGGTGGTGAGACACGTGCGTCATAGTTTGGTTGATACATTTGTTGTTGGTATGGATTTTGTTGATATTGTGGTTGCGTCTCGTATGGATTACCTTGAAATTGAGGTTCTTGGCTAGGTTGTGCTACGTATGGATTTTGAGGATATTCATAATTTGGACGTGTGTCATAAGGGTTTTGAGGATATTCAGTTTCTTGATTTTGCGGTGTTGCGTATGGATTTTGTTCGTATTGTGGCTCTTGATGTTGTGTCTCTTGCTCCTCATATTGTTCAGCATATCTTTGTTCCTGATGTTGAGGATAAAGAGGTTGTTGTGGGTAAGGTGGTTGGTTATTATAGAACATTTTTATTCCTCCTTCATAATGATGCCTACCACCTAGTGTATGGGCGGACAAGAAAATATGTGATGAAAAAATGCGGGCGTGTTACAATAAGTAACTGGGTGAAGATAAAATGATAAAACAAGAAAAAATACAAAAAACAATAACTTTCGTAAAGCATATTTTAGAAAAAGATGCGAGTGGGCATGATTGGTATCATATTGAACGCGTACATAAATTGGCGATTTCTTTATCCGAGCAAGAAGGGGGAAATCGTTTTATAATTGAAATGGCAGCATTACTTCACGATGTAGCAGATGAGAAGTTAAATGAGAGTGAAGAAGCAGGAATGAAAAAAGTTTCTGATTGGTTAGAAGAGTTACGTGTTGAAGAAGATGAAAGTAAGCATGTTCTTCATATCATCGCCAATATGTCTTATAAGGGCGGTCATGGTGGCACAGTTGAGTCACTTGAAGGTAGAATTGTTCAAGATGCGGATCGTTTAGATGCTCTTGGTGCAATTGGAATAGCTCGAACGTTTGCATACGGAGGAGCGAAAGGGAGATTAATGTATGATCCAACTATCCCTCCTCGAGAAGTGATGACGAAAGATGAATATAGAAAAAATAATGATCCATCTTTAAATCATTTTTATGAAAAGCTTTTAAAACTAAAAGATTTAATGAACACGAACGCAGCAAAACAAGAGGCTGAAGTTCGTCATCGTTATATGGAACAGTTTATTGAACAATTTATGAAAGAGTGGAATGCACAAATATGAAAATGTTAACTGTGGAGAACTTATCGAAATCATACGGAGAAAAACCGTTATTTGATGGATTATCATGTAGTATTACAGAAGGACAACGTGTCGGAATTATCGGTGTAAACGGTACTGGTAAATCAACGTTATTAAAAATTATTGCAGGATTAGAAACTCCTGATACAGGTGATATGACGCATTCACGCGGATATACAATTAGTTATTTATCACAGCAACCAGAGTTTGATGAAAAACTAACAGTATTAGAGCAAGTGTTCCATGGTGATACACCTTTAATTCGTCTTCTTCGTGATTATGAACAATCGTTATTAAATATCGAAAAAGATCCAAGTAATGAAAAAGTACAGGAACAATTATTTGCAGTGCAGCAACGTATGGATGCGATGAGTGCATGGGAAGCAAATGCGAATGCAAAATCGTTATTAACGAAATTAGGAATTACTGATTTTACAGCAACTGTTGGAAACCTATCTGGTGGACAAAAAAAGCGTATTGCAATGGCGCAATGTTTTATTGAAACACCTGATTTATTAATTTTGGATGAGCCTACGAACCACCTTGACCATGAGACAGTTGAATGGTTAGAAGAATATTTAGCAAGATATACAGGTGCGGTATTACTTGTAACCCATGATCGTTATTTCTTAGATCGTGTGACAAACCGTATTTTTGAATTAGATAACGGTAAACTGTATAGCTACGAAGGAAACTACAGTACATTTTTAGAAGCGAAAGCACTTCGTGAAGAGCAAGAATCGGCACAAGAATCAAAACGCCAAAATTTATATCGTCGTGAACTTGCTTGGATTCGCCGTGGTGCAAAAGCCCGTTCTACGAAACAAAAGGCGCGTATTCAGCGTTTTGATGAGCTGAAGGGACAAGAAGGACCAGCAGCGAAGCAATCAGTTGATATTGCACTAAGTGGAAGTCGTTTAGGAAAGAAAGTACTTGAATTAAAAGATGTAACGAAAAAATTTGGTGATAAAACAGTATTACATAACTTTAATCATATTGTGAAGCCTGGTGATCGTATCGGAATTATCGGAGCAAATGGAAGCGGAAAATCATCACTATTAAATATGCTTGCAGGAAAATTCTCTCCTGATAGTGGTGAAATTGAAGTAGGACAAACTGTAAAAGTTGCCTATTATACGCAAGAAAATGAAGAGATGAATTTAAACCAGCGTATGATTGAATACATTAAAGAAATTGCGGAAGTTATTCATACGACAGATGGAAAAGTAATTGGCGCATCTCAAATGTTAGAACGTTTCTTATTCCTACCGCATTCACATGGAACAACGCTTGGTAAACTATCTGGTGGCGAAAGAAGACGGTTATATTTATTGCGTATTTTAATGGGAGAACCAAACGTACTATTACTTGATGAGCCTACGAATGATTTAGACACACAAACATTAACAGTGTTAGAAGATTATTTAGAAGATTTCCCAGGTGTCGTTTTAACTGTATCGCATGACCGTTACTTCTTAGATAAAGTAGTAGATGAATTGTTCATCTTTACTGGCGAAGGCGAAGTGCGTGAATTCCTAGGTAGTTATACAGAGTATTTAGAAATGGAAAAAACGAGAGAACTCATTGAGAAAGCAGAAGTTCAAAAGGAGAAAAAAGTAGTAGAAGAGGCTCCGAAACAACAACGTAAACGTAAACTTTCTTACAATGAGCAGCGTGAATGGGAAACAATTGAAGATACAATTGCACAACTAGAAGAGAAACTTGAATCAATTGGAGAAGAACTTACGAATGTTGGATCTGACTTCACAAAGGCCCAAGAATTATCTGAAGCAGGGCAGAAGATAGAAGAAGAGCTAGAAAAAACGATGGAACGATGGAGTGAACTATCCGACATCGTTGAAGGATTAAAATAAAAACAAGCTGCATATATTGAAAAGTAAAGAGAAAAACTTTACACTATTGGTAGAACCTATTTTAGGAGGGAAAAAATGAGAACATCTAATCCAATGTTGAAAAAAGAGGCATTCCGTAAAGAGGGAGCAAATACTTCTGCGATGACTATTGGCGGAACAGTAGGCAAAACGTTTATCATGCTTATCTTGCTGCTTGCAACGTCTGTCTATTCATACATACAGATGACGCAAGGTACGATGAAAATGCCAGTATTAATTGGTGCTTTAGTTATTGCGGCAATCGTTGCATTTGCATCTATCTTCTTCCCGCGCATATCACCAATTGGTGCACCGATTTATGCGGCAGTAGAAGGGGTAGTGTTAGGAAGTATTTCAGCAGTTTATGCAATGAAATTTCAGGATTCTATCGTTTTAAACGCTGTATTACTAACAATCTCAATTCTATTTGCGATGTTAGTTTTATATGCAACACGCGTAGTGAAGGTAACTGATAAATTCCGCACAGGTGTTATGGCAGCAACAATGGGAATTATGGTTATGTATTTAATCGTATTCTTATTAAACATGTTCGGTGTTTCTGTTCCATATATTCACCAAGGTGGAACAATTGGTATGATCATTAGTGCAGTTATTATTGTAGTTGCTGCATTAAATTTATTACTAGATTTCGATTTAATCGAAAATGGTGCACGTAGCCAAGCTCCAAAATATATGGAGTGGTACAGTGCAATGGGTCTAATGATGACGCTAGTATGGTTATACTTAGAAATTCTTCGTTTCGTTTCTTACTTTACGAAAAATGACTAATAAAAAATCCTGCATGAAATGTGCAGGTTTTTTTATTTTTAAAGATAAATTGAAAATATGGATGTTGGCGACTTAAATTGAAGGGGGATGGAATATGATGAAAGAGAAAAAAGGGATTATGAAAAAACTATTTTCTAAAAGTTTTTTCATAGAACTAGATGACGCTTTAACATATCCATCAGCAGAAGTTATTCGTTCAGCTATTGAAAGCTATGCGGCTAAATGTAATGAACAATTAAAAATTGAGAGTAAAGTTAAACCGATTACTTTCTACTTAGAAAATGTAATGTACCGCGCTGAAATAAAGATGGCCCGCGGAGGATATTACATATCTTGCAGTGAAGTATAATATTTTTGGAAACCTTACATGTTTATACTATGTAGGGTTTCTTTTTTTGATTTGTAAGATATAAAGTAATAATTTTTGCTTACAAACATATCATTTTGCGCTTTTTACCCTTCCAACATTTTTCTTTACAATGAAGAAAAATATGTGAGGTGGTATAACTTATGATGAATCGAGTTGTATTAATCGGTAGATTGACAAAGGAGCCAGAATTATACTACACAAAACAAGGTGTCGCTTATGCACGAATATGTGTTGCGGTGAATAGAGGTTTTCGAAATAGTTTAGGTGAGCAACAAGTAGATTTTATTAATTGTGTTGTATGGAGAAGGTCGGCTGAAAATGTAACAGAATATTGTACGAAAGGCTCACTTGTTGGGATTACAGGGCGTATTCATACGAGTAATTACGATGATGAACAAGGAAAGAGAGTATATAGAACTGAAGTTCTGATTGAGAATATTACATTTTTAGAAAGAAGGCGGGAGAGTGCATCGCAATAATATTAGAATTTTAATGATAGTTTCGGATTAATTAGGTGGAAAGAGAAAGTATGATGATGGGAAGAAATCAATAAAATTAAGCATCCGAGTAGGAGTATAAAGGGGTAACATGTTACAATACAGCTAAGAACACGCAATAAAGGAGAGTTTTTTACGTGAAGATTAAAGCAATTGAACCGACGCCAAGTCCAAATACAATGAAAGTTATTTTGAATGAAGTATTACCATCAGGAGCGCGTAATAATTATACAAATGAAAATAAAGAACAAGCACCAGTGCAAGTGCAAGAAATTTTGAAGATTGAAGGCATTAAAGGTGTGTATCATGTTGCAGACTTTTTAGCAGTGGAGCGAAATGCGAAGTATGACTGGAAAGTTTTATTACAACAAGTTCGTGCTGTTTTCGGTGAAGAAATAGTGGAAGAAAGCGAAGAACAACAACTTTCTCATTTTGGAGAAGTGAAAGTGTTTGTTCAAATGTTCTTTACAATTCCGATGCAAGTGAAGTTAACAGATGGAACCTCAGAAGAGCGTGTTGGTTTACCTGATCGTTTTAAAGAATCAATTATGAAAGTGCAAATGTCTGCACCTAACGTTGTGAAAGAGCGTAAGTGGGTAGAGCAAAGTACACGTTACGGTAATTTTGAAGAAATCGGGAAAGAAGTAGTAGAAGAAATTATTGCTGCTTATTCAGAAGAACGTGTAAATGAAACGGTTAAAGAATTATTAGATCAAGCAGGTGCTGTTGAAGTAACGATTCAAAAGCGTGAGCCATATAAAGTAACAGAAGAGATGATGAAAGATTCTGACTGGAAAAACCGTTTTGCAGCTTTAGAACAAATGGATCCAACGGAAGAAGATATGATGGTATTGAAAATGGCATTAGATGATGAGAAAGTATCTATCCGCCGTTTAGCAACAGCTTATTTAGGTATGGTAAAAGGTGATGGAGTATTGCCGTTATTATATAAAGCGTTATTAGATCGTTCAGTAAGTGTTCGTCGTACAGCAGGAGATTGCTTATCGGACGTAGGTGATCCAGCAGCGATGTTCGTTATGATTAAATCTCTGAAAGATTCAAGTAAATTAGTACGCTGGCGTGCAGCAATGTTCTTATTTGAACTTGGTGATGAAAGTGCAATTCCGGCACTAAAAGCAGCAGAAGATGATCCGGAGTTTGAAGTGGCGATGCAAGCACGTTTAGCTTTAGAACGTATTGAAGGCGGCGAAGAAGCAAAAGGATCAGTATGGAAGCAAATGACGGAGTCTCGTAAAGGGGAATAGTTTATGATTGTTTTCTATGATAGTTGGTGCCCGATGTGTACGGCGGTTGCAGAACGTACGAAAAGATTAGATAAAAAGGGTAAGATGAAATTTGTTTCATTTCGAGATGAAGATGTAGTTGAGAAGTATGAACTTTCTCAAGAATTACAAAGTAAGATGGAACAAAGATTGTATATTTTAAAAAATAATAAGTGGTATGACGGAATTCATAGCATTAACGTATTAGCAAAGGCCGTTCCATCTTATTGGTTTGCAGTACCTTTTATAAAACTATCTATCGTCCTTGGATTTGGAAATAAAGTATACGATTATATTGCCAACAATAGAAAACTTGTCCCAGTTGGACACTGTCGTGAAGGGGTTTGTGAAATCCCTTCAAAAAAATGAAATCATCGTTATCTTTCTTTTGCACCTATTAATAGAGCGTGATATGATGAATTTGGAATGAAAGTTGAAGGAGAGATACAAGATGTCAAATGCATATGAAGAATACATGCGTCAAATGGTAATTCCAATGCGCCAAGAGTTAGTGCGTTCTGGATTTGAAGAGTTAACTACAGAAGAAGCTGTAACAGAATTTATGGAGAATGCATCAGGTACAACTTTAGTAGTTGTAAACTCTGTTTGTGGTTGTGCAGCTGGTTTAGCACGCCCATCAGCAGGTCAAGCGGTTGTACGTGCTGAAAAACAACCTGATCATCTTGTAACTGTATTTGCAGGTCAAGATAAAGATGCTACTGTAAAAATGCGTGAATACTTCGGAGAAATTCCTCCATCTTCACCATCTATGGCATTACTAAAAGGAAAAGAAGTTGTGCACTTCATTCACCGTCATGAAATTGAAGGCGCAACAATGGACGAAATTATTACAAACTTAGAACAAGCTTTCGAAAAGAATTGCTAAAGTAGGGGGAGAGTGAATCTCCCTCTTTTCTTTATATAGAGGTGAAAAAATGATAGTAACAACAGCAGGAAGAACAAATAAAGAAATGAAAGATTATGCAAACAAGGTAGCAGCAGAATTAAATCTTTCTTTCGTTAAACGTAATGACATACCAGTACATAAACTGCATGAGCAGTATGAACAAGATGTACTTGTCGTAGGGAAAAATCGATTAGCCATTTATCCAAAAGGTACGGAAGAGTCGTTTTTCTTTCATCCAAACTCAGCGATGTTTCGTGTGAAAAGGTTAATGCGCGGAGAGCACGATCCGTTTGTACAAGCTGCTAAATTAGGGAGCGGAATGACAGTATTAGATTGTACGCTCGGTATGGCATCAGATAGTATTGTAGCTAGTTATATCGTTGGTGAGAACGGAAAAGTAACAGGGCTTGAAGGAAACGAATATATGGCTTATATCATGAAAAAAGGCTTGCAAACATGGTCTTCATTCGTTTCTGAAATTGATGAAGCAATGCAACAAATCGATGTGAAGCAAACGGAGCATTACGCATTTTTAACACAATGTGAAGATAATAGTTATGATGTCGTTTACCTTGATCCGATGTTTGAAGAAACTGTCATAGAATCAGATGGAGTTAAAGGATTAAAACACTTCGCTTTGTATCATGATATTACTGACGAAACAATTGCGGAAGCGAAGCGTGTGGCGAGAAAGCGTGTCGTTCTGAAAGATCATTTCCGTAGTTCTAGATTTGAAAAACATAATTTTCACGTATACAAAAGAAAAAGTGCTAAGTTTCACTTTGGTGTAATTGACCCTTGCTAATTGTTTGAAAAGATGTATAATAAGCAATAATTAATTAAATATACTGTCTGTGATGAAGAGAGTAGTCTTTTTCAGAAGGAAAGCGAGCTAGGGATGGTGTGAGCCTAGTGCAGAAGAAAAAGATGAAGCGCACTTCGGAGACGCTTCTTGAACGAATAGTAGAGTAAGCCGAGGCCCCCTGTCCTCGTTATAAACGGGAAAGTGGTTCGAAATGAACAACAAGGGTGGTACCACGGGTTAAAACTCGTCTCTTTTTTAGAGACGAGTTTTTTGTGTTTTAAAAAATAAGGAGGTTATAGTATGAATTATAAAACGCAGTTTGCGAAAAGTTTATCGAATATTTTTACGAATGAATTAACACAAAATCAAATTTTAGATTTAATCGAAACACCAAAACAAGATGAATTCGGAGATGCAGCGTTCCCATGCTTTTCACTAGCGAAGCAATATAAAAAATCACCAGCTATTATAGCGAAGGAATTGGCGGAGAAATTAAATGATCCGTTCTTTACGAAAGTAGAGGCTGTTGGTCCTTATGTAAATGTATTTTTTAATCGTGAAACAGTAAGTGATGAAGTATTAAAAATAATTTTAGCGGAGAAAGAAGAGTACGGTCAAAATCACTTTGGATGTGAAAAAACGGTAGTTATCGATTATTCCTCTCCTAATATCGCGAAACCTTTTTCAATGGGGCATTTACGTTCTACAATGATTGGTAATTCGCTGAAACATATCGCCGAAAAATGTGGGTATGAAGTTGTCGGAATCAATTATATTGGCGATTGGGGCACGCAGTTTGGAAAGTTAATTACCGCATATAAAAAATGGGGAAATGAAGAATTTGTTAAAGAGGATCCAATTCGTGAGTTATTTAAGTTATATGTTCAGTTTCATGAAGAAGCAAAAGAGAACAAAGAACTAGAAGAAGAAGGACGATCATGGTTTAAAAAACTAGAAGAAGGAAATGAAGAAGCAGTCGAACTTTGGAATTGGTTCCGTCATGAGTCTTTAAAAGAATTTTCTCGTATTTATGAACTTCTCGGTGTGGAATTTACAAACTTTCAAGGAGAAGCTTTCTATAACGATAAAATGGAAGACTTTATTGGGATTTTAGAAGAGCACGATTTACTTGAAGAATCAGAAGGCGCATTAGTCGTTAATTTAGAAAAAGAAGGTATGCCGCCATGCTTAATTAGAAAATCAGATGGTGCAACTATTTACGCAACGCGTGATTTAACAGCGGCATTGTATCGTCAAAACACATACGAATTTGATAAAGCGGTATATGTTGTAGGCCCAGAACAAAGCTTACATTTCAATCAATTTTTCACTGTATTAAAAAAGCTTGGTTATGACTGGGTCGATGGTATGGAACATGTACCGTTCGGGTTCATATTAAAAGATGGTAAGAAAATGTCGACACGTAAGGGCAGAATTATTTTATTGGAAGAAGTGTTAGAAGAAGCTGTTGCGCTTGCGGAACAAAATATTGAAGAGAAAAATCCGAATTTAAAACAAAAAGAAGAAGTGGCAAAACAAGTCGGTATTGGAGCAGTTATCTTCCAAGATTTAAAAAATGAGCGTATGCATAATATCGAATTCTCATTAGAAAATATGTTGAAATTTGAAGGAGAAACAGGACCATATGTACAGTACACACATGCGCGTGCTTGTTCAATTTTAAGAAAAGAAAGTGTAGAATTTGAAACTTGTACGTTTGCATTAAAAGATGATTATAGCTGGAGTGTCGTAAAATTACTTAATAAATTCCCGCAAGTAATTGAAGCGGCCTTCAACAAAAATGAGCCATCTACTATTTCAAAATACGTATTAGATGTAGCACAAGCGTTCAATAAATATTATGGAAATGTTCGTATATTAGAAGAGAACGAAGAGAAAGAGAGTAGACTCGCATTAGCTTACACTGTGACGGTTGTATTAAAAGAGGGATTACGTTTACTTGGGGTGGAGGCACCTGAGGAGATGTAAATATGAAAAGAATTATTATGAACTTAGTAATAAACTGACAAACCGGGTCTAGTATGAACCTGGTTTGTTTTTTTATTGGATATATAATTTTTTTGCAAAATCAATTAAAATATTTTTAGAGAGGGTGATTCATATTGATTCGAACTTTTATTTTACAAATTCCTTGTCATAGAAGATCGGAAAGAAGTTTCCTTAAACTACAAAAATACATACCTTTATGTGCGCGTTGTACAGGCATGCTTATCGGTATTTTAATGTTTCCAATTTATTTTTATATGACACCTTCGTTTCTGCTTGCAATAATACTATCATTTTCCGCTCAAATTCCGTTACTTATTGATGGATTCACCCAAAAATGGAAATGGAGAAGCAGCACAAATTTACTAAGAGTAACGACCGGTTTATTAAGCGGTAATGGTATGGGGCTATTTATTGCCTCTAGCATTATATGGATAACATCTAAAAGCATATATTAACGGAAGGAGAACTTTACATGTTTTGGATTTACTCAGTTCTAATTCTTATTTCAGGAGGAAGCGGGATTAGTTTTCTCATTCATGAAAGAAATATAGAAGCAATAATTGCTTTTGTTATTTGTACAATATTTATTGTGTTACTCTATTTTCACCTAAAAAGAAATGACGAACATAGAAACTGTGATTGCAGTACATTAGCTTGTACCGATTATACTGATTGTAATTGTTAAATTATGTGAGTGGGAAAGTTAGTGTATCATTTAAGGTATACTAGCTTTTTTTATTAGAAGTGTAGGAATGTGACTATTAAATGGAGAACTTTAGTTTTGTATATAAAAGGAGGTGTTGGACCTGAAAGAGTATGATTGGAACAATAAACTAACATATTTAAAAAATACGAGAGATTTATAT
>NZ_JBFPJH010000095.1:0-11695 GCF_040838255.1 Bacillus sp. C30
TACATACATTTTGTAATTATATCACTTTCTACATCGTGGATTAAACGAAAACATACTATTTTTCCCATTAAATATTTCACTTACTTCATTATATAACGAAGTAAAAAAAGTATGCATACAAAATGACCAAATTAGTTTTACATTCAATAATAACAAATATATAGGAAATGTCATAAAAAATACAAGTATTTTCTCTTGGGAATACTTGTATTTATCAAAAAATCCTCACAGCTTTTCATTATCTGTGAGGATTTCTTCTATTATATATCTAATTGTACTTCTACACCGAAATGGTCAGAAATTACATTTCGATTTGTTCCATTAAAAATGACTTTTGAAGAATTAACTGTTTTACTTTGATTGCTTAATATTAGGTCGATTCGTAAGTTTTGTTTATTTTCATCCCAACCAGCAATCTCTCCTTGGACAGTTGTTCCTTCATCCTTCTCTATCGCTAGTTCATATGTGTCATATAAACCTTTTTGCATCATATACTCATAACCCTCTCCTTCCAAACGAGCATTGTTATTAAAATCACCCATTAAGAAGGAAAGTTCATTGCTATTTACACGCTCCATTAAACGATCAACTTGGTCTTTGAATGATTCTTCTTCATCATTCCACCAACCGAGATGGCAAGAATAAAACGTTATATTCTTATCATTATAAGCAATTGTTGCACTTACAATTTTGCGTGTTTTCCAATACGTTGTATCCTTATTTTCTGAGACAAAGAACGTATCTTCCTTTACAATGTTGTGCTTTGTTATAATTGCTAATCCTTCTTCGTACACATCATATCCAATATGAGAGAAATCCCAAATAATATTGTATTCTTTTACATTTAATGCTCTTAACTCTTCTAGCAGTAAAAGTCCAAAATTATCTTTTTTCTTGTTACCGCATACATTTTCAGCTTGTATAGACTGACTTACTTCTTGCAATGCGATCACATCATAATCTTCTTCTTGAATTGCTTTAGCAAGATACTTTATTTTTTCAATTTGATTCTCTTCTTGCCAAGAGTGACAATTTAAAGTTAGCAATTTCATATTATTACGCACCTAACATATCTTGAATATCTGACTTTAATACGTCAGCTTTCGGGCCATATACTGCTTGTACACCTTTATCTTTTACAATAAGTCCTAAAGCACCATTTTGTTTCCATTTTGCTTCTGGTGCAACGGCATCTAAATCTTTTACTGTTACACGTAAACGTGTCATACAAGCATCTACGTCAGCAATATTATCTTTTCCGCCCAATAAATCAATAACTTTTGTTGCTAATGAACCATCTTGTACATTTCCTGTTCCTTCTGTTGACTCATCTTCATTATCAATATAGTTTCCTGCACGCCCTGGCGTTGGTAAATTGAATTTTTTAATTAAGAAGTTGAATAACGTAAAGTTAAGGCCGAAGAACACTAATGAAACAATGACAAAGTTGATTAAATCTCTCGTTAAACCTGCATTGATCATCATTGGTGTACGTGTAATTAACTCAATAAATCCAAATGCATGAACACGTAAATTAATTAAATCCGCTAATGCGAATGCAAGTCCTGTTGTAATTGCATACACAACATATAATACTGGTGCAATAAACATGAACATGAATTCAATTGGTTCTGTTACACCTGTTAAGAATACTGCTAATGCAGCTGATAAGAACATTGGTTTATATTTTGCACGTTTTTCTTTATCAACATTACGGAACATCGCAAACGCAATCCCCATTAACGCTGCCGTTGAGCCGATAACTTGTCCAGCTTTGAAACGAGCTGGTACAACGTTATTTAATAAATCGTTATATGCTTTCGTATCTCCATTTGCTAATAAGTTATTTAAATCTGTAATCCATGCAAGCCATAACGGATCTTGTCCCGCTACAATTTGTCCAACCTTTGAGCCAGTTAACATCGTATATGTTCCGCCTAGCTCTGTGTAGTTCATCGGAATTGTTAACATATGATGTAATCCAAATGGTAATAATAAACGTTCTAACGTTCCATATACAAACGGTGCAATAACTGGTGCACTATCTTTAGATGCTGCAATCCAGCGACCAAATTCATTTAATCCACTTTGGATAAATGGCCATACAAGTGATAATACAATCGCAGTGACTGTAGACCAAACAATTACAACGAATGGTACGAATCGTTTTCCATTAAAGAATGCTAATGCCTGTGGCAGTTTATTATAATTGTAGTATTTGTTATATAAAGTAGCTCCTAAGAAACCTGTGATAATCCCTACGAAAACTCCCATGTTTAATGCTGGTGCACCAAGTACAGAAGTAAAGTAATCTTTTACAAGTAAATCTCCTGCTAAAAATGAAGAAACTGTCGCTTTTGAATCCGTTAACATTTGAGCGTTTACGCCAAATATAGCTCCTGTAATTCTGTTTGTTAAAACGAATGCTAATAGTGCTGCAAATGCACCACCTGCTCGATCCTTCGCCCAAGATCCCCCAATTGCTACTGCGAATAAGATGTGTAGATTTGTAATAATTGCCCAACCGATGTCTTCCATTACTCGAGCAATGGTATGAACTGCGTTAACATCCCCAGCAGACATCCCAATTAACTTACCGATGGAAATCATTAAACCAGCTGCTGGCATTACAGCTACAACAACTAGTAACGCTTTCCCGAACTTTTGCCAAAAATCAAAAGACGTAATTTTCATCTGTTTTTCCTCCCCTTTATTTATAACAACATAATGATTTAAATTATAATTTCTGTTTCTCTTATGAAAACGATTCCTTATGTTTCTTTTTCTCTTTACGCAACCGTTTTCATAAATCTATTTTAATAAAAGCGTTTTCACATTGCAATAGAAATTTATTTTTTTTCATAAAAAAAGATGCTCAAGGAGCATCCTTTTTCATTATAAAATGCGATAAACCCTTGTTTCATAAGGTTTCAACGTGATTGTAGTTATTTGTTCATGTTCCGCAACTTCATAGTTATTTAAAAGCAAACGTTTGCGTTCTAATGCGAATAAACTCTCATTATACACAGATTCCTCTTTTGAGATATTACTAATTACAATGACTTTTTCATCCTGTAGCGTACGTGTATATGCATAAATTTGTGGATCGTCTTCTAATAGTAAATCGTACGTACCGTAGTTCAGTACATCGTGCTCTTTTTTCAAGGCAATCATTTTCTTATAGAAATTGAAAATAGACTTTTCTTCATTTTTTTGCTTTTCAACATTAATTTCTTTGTAATTTGGATTCATGCTAAACCAAGGTGTACTTGTTGTGAAGCCAGCATTCATTTCATCGTTCCACTGCATAGGTGTACGTGAATTATCGCGGCAAGAAGCCCATATAATTTCCATCATATCTTGATGTGATACGCCCTCTGCAATTTTCTCACGATATAAATTTTTAATTGCTACATCATCGTAATCTTCAATATTTGGGAACTGAACATTTGTCATACCAATTTCTTGTCCTTGATAAATAAACGGTGTGCCGTGCATAAAGAAATACATCGCTCCTAAAGCCGTTGCACTTTCACGCCAATATTCTTTATCATTTCCCCAAGTAGACACAATACGTGGCTTATCATGATTTTCAATATATAAAGCATTCCATCCCTTATTTTCTAAACCTTTTTGCCACTTTGTTAATACTTTTTTCAACTCAACAACATCAAGATCTTTCTTCTTTTCTGCATCCCATAAGCTTAAATGCTCAAATTGGAATACCATATTGAATTTACCATTCTCTTCTCCAACCCAAAGATCAGCATCTTCAACTTTCACACCATTTGCTTCTCCAACAGTCATAATATCGTATTTAGCAAATGTGTTTTCTTTTAATTCTTCTAGTAATGGCTGAATACCATTTACATTCATATGTTTGTCAAAAGAAGGCACATACTTTAACCCTTTTGGGTTTGGCATATCCTTGAGGCCATCTTCTTTTTTTATATGACTAATCGCATCGACGCGGAAACCATCAATACCTTTATCAAGCCACCAATTAACAGTATCATATAAAACTTCACGAACTTCTTTATTCTCCCAGTTCAAATCTGGTTGTTTACGCGAGAATAAATGTAAATAATATTGCTCTGTCACTTCATCATATTCCCATGCAGAACCATTAAAGATACTTTCCCAATTGTTTGGTTCCGCGCCGTCTTTACCATCCTGCCAAATATACCAATCACGCTTCGGATTGTCTTTAGAAGAACTTGATTCAATAAACCATGGATGTTCATCACTTGTATGATTAATAACTAAATCAATAATAAGCTTCATGTCACGCTTATGAACTTCATCTAGTAGCATATCAAAATCTTCCATCGTACCAAATTCATCCATAATATCTTGATAGTCACTAATATCATAACCATTATCGTCATTAGGTGATTTATACATTGGACAAATCCAAATTACATCTATACCTAAATCTTTTAAATAATCCAGCTTTGCAATAATCCCCTGTAAATCTCCAATACCATCACCATTTGAATCCATAAAGCTACGTGGATAAATTTGATAAGCGACAGCTTCTTTCCACCATGTCTTATTCATACTAATTCTCTCCTTTTGCATCCCATCGGATTTTTTATGCAAACGTTTTCGTAACACTATCATAACAAAATATGAATAGTTTGCAACTGTTTTCATTGAACTCTATGTAGTTTCCTTATTCTTATGCCTTATTTATTTCTCACAAAGATAAAGTGAAACTTTAATCGTTAAGGAGATGTCCATTCCCCGCTGATTATTAGCCCTTACCAATCGAGCTTTTACGAGCAGCCCTATCTTCTTTGTTTCAGCCGGATTGTCTTACTGCTCGCAAATAACGGGATAAATCTAACCCTTCTCTTCTTCTCGTCCATGCGTGTTAAATACACTCTTCATATACTAATACAAGCTCATATTATTTCAGAAAGGAGATATAAATTGAAACAAACAAAATTAACTGGTCGTATCGTCGTTCCCTCGGATCCTAGGTATGACATAGCCCGAATAAATTTAAATTTAAGCATTCCAAAATTTCCTTGTATTATTGTTTTTTGTCAAAATAAAAATGATGTGTGTAACGCCTTAAAATGGGCACGTGAGCGTCATATACCATTTCGCTTAAGAAGTGGACGACATAGCTACGAAAATTTCTCTCTTTTAAATGGCGGGCTTATTATTGATGTGAGTGAAATGAAGCAAATTACGGTTAGTACAGGAAAATTAACAGCAACAATTGAAGCGGGTGCAAATCTTGGCACTGTGTATAAAGAACTTTGGAAATATGGTGTTACAATACCAGCTGGCACAAGTGCAAGTGTCGGAATTGTGGGGTTAACACTCGGCGGTGGCATTGGCATGCTTTCACGCTTATTTGGACTAACATGTGATCAATTAGTAGAAGTCGAAATGGTACAAGCGTGCGGGAAATTTGGTGCAAAAATCATTCGTGCAAATGAACAAGAAAACCCTAACCTATTTTGGGCATGCCGTGGCGGTGGAAATTTCGGGATTATTACTTCCTTAACCTTTCGAGTCCACCCTATTAAAAACGTATCAATTTTCTCACTTACATGGGAATGGAAAGACTTTATTGCTGCATTTCAAGCTTGGCAAAACTGGGCACCTTATATAGATGAACGTCTCACTTCATCAATTGAATTATTCTCTAAACAACGAAATAAAATCGAGGTGAAAGGTGAATTTGTCGGCTCTCCTTCTGAACTCTATCCTCTATTATCTCCTCTTCTTGAAACTGGTAATCCTTCTCTCTTTATAGATGAAGTCCCGTATATAAAGGCTGTTCAATTCTTTAATAGCGGCAATATTCCTGAAAAATTCAAACGCTCTGGTTCCTACGTATATAAACCTATCCCTCTTAAAGGTATTCAAATCTTACAATATTTTCTTTCTCATGCACCAAATAAAGATGCGAGTATTTGGCACCAATCACTCGTAGGTGCTGTAGAAAACATTTCGCCTAATGAAACAGCTTATTTCCACCGCAAGGCAATTATTGCTCAAGAATATATTACTTCTTGGAAATGCAACGATGAAGAAAATCGAAATATACGCTGGGTTAAAGATTTACGGGAAAGCTTAGATCCTTACACACTAGGAGACTATGTCAATTGGCCCGATATCGACATAAAAAATTGGCAAACTAGTTATTATGGCTCTAATTTTCAAAGGTTGCGTAAAGTGAAGACAGCATATGACCCTTGTAATGTTTTTCGTTTTCAACAAAGCATTCCTCCTTTCCATACGTAAAAAGGAAGAACAGAATTCTGTTCTTCCTTTTTACATTGAAAATCGTTCAATGGTTTGTTTCAAGTCCGCTGCTTGCTTCTCTAAATCCTTTAATAATTGATCGATTACTACCATATTTTTAGATTGTTGCAACGTCACACGTGCCACTTCTTGTGAACCAGCTGATGTTTCCTCAGCAATTGCTGCTACAGCCTTCGTCTGTGCTCCTGTTTGATGAATGTGACTCACTTGCTCGTTCATATAGCTACTAATTTGCTTAGTTGCATCGGCAACTTCCATAATGCTTGATGACATTTCTTTTAAAATTAATTCAGTAGCTTCTCCTCGTTTTGCCTCTTCTTTAGCTGTTTTCACTTGCTCCGTCATTTTCAATGCGACTTGTTGCACTTCCTCTTGCATATTTCGTAATAACTGCGATATATTTCTTGCAGAATGATCGCTTTCATCAGCAAGTTTACGTACTTCTTCAGCTACAACTGCAAAGCCCCTTCCATGCTCTCCAGCACGAGCTGCCTCAATAGAAGCATTTAATGCTAATAAATTCGTTTGACTAGCAATCTCACTCACAACAGAAACAATATGTTCTACTTGTTTCATTCGTTCTTCTAACTTCTGTACATTTTGCATCGAATCTTCATTCTCTTTTGCCAATGTTTGAATGCCTTGAATTAAAGAAGTAAAGACACGTGTACTTTGTCCTAAAGCTTGAACCATTTCTAAAGACAATTCGTCGGACTTTTTTGCTTTTTCTTCTACTTCACTCGCAATAGAGGTTGTTGTATCGACAGTTGAAACAATCGCCTGAATGGAAGCTGCTGATTGCTCGGCGCCAGAAGAAATCTCTGCAAGAGTTTCAGACACACCGCGTGCTTGCTTTGTCGCTTCCCCTGTTTGTCTTCTAATTTGCTGAACTTGATTATTTGTATACGAAAATGTAGTATCAATATTTTTTACCATACCTCTTAAGTTCTCGAGCATCATATTAAATGCAACACTTAAAGATTTAATCTCATCATCTACTTTTGGCAACGGGACATCTTCACGAATATCACCATCAGCCGCTTTCCTTGCTGCTTCTTCCAACTTTCGAAGTGGTTTAATTAAAAATATTGCTGCCCCATACGCTAAAATTCCAGACCATACTACACCTAATAACATAACGATAATATTATAAACAGTTTGACTTACATAACTTTGAAAATAATCATATATAACGTAAATAAAAAATAAACTTGTTGAATATGTAATTAAAGCTAAAACTGTAGTGAATAGCATAAGTTGTGTACGTAAGCCAAAGGAAAATGTCTTCCTTTCTTTTTCCATCTCTTCTTTCCCCCTTCTTATAAGCAATATAAGTGCTACCTATATATTATTATCCATATTTTCGTTATAGAAAGATATAGAGATTTTAAAAATCATAATTCCCTTGAATATCAAATCCCGTCAAAAAAATAAAGGATTCTGACAATTTATGACTAATAACAGAAATAAGGGGCAACATTTGTAAAATATATTTTTGACTGGGGGTTTTGTATGATTCAAGTTCGAAATCTAGTAAAATCATTTGGCTCACTTGATGTTTTAAAAGGAATTGATTTAGAAGTAAAAGAAAAAGAAGTTGTTGTTTTAATCGGTGCCAGTGGTTCCGGCAAAAGTACATTACTTCGCTGTCTTAACTTTTTAGAAATGTACGATGAAGGTGAAATTCACTTACAAGGTGAACGAATTGATCCGAAGCATTCAAATTTAAACAAAGTCCGTGAAAATGTCGGTATGGTTTTTCAACACTTTAACCTCTTTCCTCATATGACCTCACTAGAAAACATCATAGAAGCACCCATTCACGTAAAAAAATTGGAGACAGCAGACGCGAAGGATGTTGGGAATCAACTCCTACAAAAAGTCGGCCTACAAGATAAGGCGGATGTAACTCCTCACCTACTTTCAGGTGGTCAAAAACAACGCGTTGCGATTGCACGAGCTCTTGCTATGAACCCTAAAATTATGCTATTTGATGAACCTACCTCAGCCTTAGACCCTGAACTTGTTGGAGAAGTATTGCAAGTTATGAAAGAACTTGCTGAAGAAGGAATGACCATGATTATTGTTACTCATGAAATGAATTTCGCAAGAGATGTAGCTGATCGCGTCATATTTATGGATGACGGAAAGATTGTAGAGGACGCTCCGCCAGCACAATTCTTTTCAGCTCCATCACATGAACGAGCAAAACAATTTTTACGCAACGTTTTATAATGTAACTTCTGTTTCAAATGAAAAGAAATACATCCATACGGTGCACAACTAATTGTCCAAATAAAATATCTCAGTAACATACTTAAAACCATCCGTATGATCAATATATAGGAGGGGTTTTATGAAAAGAAAACTATTAACCATTGTTGCGAGTATTACATTATGTACATCCTTCATACTAGGAGCCTGTAGTAAGGAAAGTGCTACTACTTCTTCAAATGGTGAAAAAGAATTTCGTTATGCGATGAGTGGATTATATAAACCTTTTAACTATAAAGAAAATGACGGAAAGCTTGCCGGTTTTGATGTGGAAATTGGTGAGGCACTTGCGAAAAAAATGAATATGAAACCCACTCCTATTACAAATCCATGGGAAACGCTAATTCAAGGTCTACAATCGAAAAAATATGATGCTATATTGGGCAGTATGGCAATTACAGAAGAACGCTTAAAAGCTGTTAGTTTCTCCAATCCTTATTATCGCTCTGGTGCCCAAATTTTTGTGGCTAAAAAGAATACATCTATCTCTTCTCCAGAAGATTTGAAAGGTAAGAAAATTGGGGTTGTAAAAGCTAGTACCTTTAAAGACCTTGTTGCAAAACATACAGATCAAATCACAGAATATGATAGCGATATTACTGCACTTATGGACTTAGAGCCTGGACGTATTGATGCAGTAATCACTGATCAAATGGTCGGTTTACGTATGATCAAAGAAGGTAAATCAAATATAAAAGAAGCTGGAAAACCATTAAATCTTGATGAAATGGGAATTGCTATTCGTAAAGATGATAAAGAAATGGTTGAGAAAGTAAATAAAGCTTTAGATGAAATCATTAAAGATGGTACGTATGAAAAGATCAGTAAAAAATGGTTTGGGCGTAATATTCTTGGAGACGAGGCAAAAACAAAGTAAGTTAGCCATTTAGAGATTTCATAAATCATGCCCCACTTTGTATGTGGGGCACTTCATTCACTACTAAAATCCATACAATATGAGGTGACACATATGTTTGAAATTTTTATCTCTACCTATCCCACACTCTTAAAGGCTACTATTGTCACATTACAATTAACATTAACATCCCTATTACTCGGTTCACTAATTGGATTACTAGTCGCTTTCTTTCGAATCTCTAACAATAAGGTTTTAAATAGTATTGCTCATGTATATATCGCCATTATTCGTGGTACACCTTTAATTGTTCAAATTGCCATTCTCTATTTCGGTATTACATCGATTATTGTCTTCACTCCTTTTTGGGCAGGAGCAATTGCTTTAGCAATCCATAACGGTGCATATATTACTGAAATTTTCCGCGGATCCATTCAGTCCGTTGATCGTGGACAATTGGAAGCTGCTCGCTCTTTAGGGATGCCTTACCCTTTAGCGATGCGCCGGATTATATTACCACAAGCATTTCGTCTGTCTCTTCCCCCTCTAGGGAACCAATTTATTATTGGATTAAAAGATTCTTCACTTGTCGCTTATGTAGGAATGTCCGAATTATGGGGATCCGGTTTATCAATTGCCGCAGGTAACTTCCAGCAATTAGATACATATATCATTGTTGGTGTATACTATCTCGCACTAGTTCTTCTATTTACTTATCTTGTTAGTCTTCTAGAAAAACGACTACAACGAAAAGAAAATAACTCTGTCCAGGTCAAGACGAAGAACAAGAAAGAAGTCTCTTTATAACAAAAAGCAAGCTCTAAGAGAGCTTGCTTTTTCATCGTAAGATATGTCTATTATTGATTTACTTTTTTTATAGTCTCTTTTTCCTCTATATGTTCCTCACGATATGAAATATTATGAGGATCCAATCCATTTCCTAAAGAACCATAGAAATGCTCCCTATGCGGATCAACTAATTCACTTCCGTGATAATACACACGTGGTGTATTCCAAAGTGCTGCCAAAGCTTTTGTCATCGGCATTTCGTGATAGCGTTCCGGCCACATTTCTTTAATTTTATCTTTTACTAATGGATAGTATTTAGAACTCATAGCAGGAAACAGATGATGTTCTGTATGGTATGAGAAATTGAAATGTAAAACGTCTACCCAGCGCGGTACTGTTACTGATAAACAGTTTGCTAAAGGATCATTTACTGGAACAATAGGATTTAAGCGGTGATTTGTTGCGATATACGCCATTACAATAAAGTTAGCAATTAACAACGGAATCACGTATGCAAAGAACCACTTTGTAGGTCCCATAATAAACAATAAACTAATCCAAACTGTCCAGGGCAAAAGAAGTTGAAGCCATACAGATTTTTGATTGGATGACTTAAATTCTTTTATAAAATGAAAGAACATTCGAGTCGAATGTAACGTAAATTGAATTGTTAGTGACAGGAAACTAAAGAATGAACGTACATGAAGAGGCATGCGATATACCCAACTCAAAAACTTACTCTTTTTCAGTTTCTCAAATGTCGGCCATGCATCTGGATCATTCTCTTCATGCTGTGTGTGAACATGATGCGTTGCATTATGCCACTTTCTCCAAAGTTTTGGGCCAGTTGATAATGGCATAAATGCTATCGCACCTAAAAAATCACGAAGCCATGCCTTTCTTACAACTGTTCCATGTAAAATTTCATGTCCTAAAAATCCAAGTGAAGCAAAACATAATCCAAGAACAATTGCAATTCCTAGATTTGCCCACACATTCAATTCAAATACACCGATCGTTATTAAACCAGCCAATGCCACAAGTAAATAAGCCAGTCCACCAAATAATCGATTAGGAACTGGTTTAAATGCTTTTTTCGGCAAATGTGGTGCTACACGTGCTGCATACCACCCAAACGTATGAAGCTCCTTCATCCTTTTGCCCCTTTCTTATGCCGCGCCCCGCGCAACTTGCATATATCAATTCTTGCTTCCAGATTGATTTTACTACGTGATCCAAAAAGCATTTATCATAAGGAAAATATACTCACTCTATCGTCACTTAATTTTCGCTTTTATTATCAATGAAAAACATTTCTCTTTTTACTCTCTATCAACCTTTCCACATGATGAATCATAACAATAGAATTTCTATATTGTCAACAACTTTTATGACCTAGTAATAAAAGTTGGTTATATTTTTATAATTATACTTTATTTCACTAAAGAAAAAGCATAGATTTCATAAGGCTTTATCAGGTATATATACATA
>NZ_JBFPJH010000096.1:0-11627 GCF_040838255.1 Bacillus sp. C30
ACTTTGTACCATAAACATTTCTCATATAGAGAAAAAGTTCGGCACAAAGATTCCTTACATCCTTTGTTACACACTTTTCCCCTCATAGTCTAGCAATTCATGGTTGCCAGGTAGAAACTTATGGACCTTATCTCCAAGATTATATGAGGCAGTGATTCTTTTCGAAGTAATCTTACCACTTGCTCCCATATGTGTCAACAGAATTCAACATTTTTCTACATTAAATATCGAACGTTTTGAAAACCAAAACGATAAGCATTCGTATTCTAAAGAACTCTCTATTATGTAAGCACTTTCTTTTTTATTGACTATAGTATATAACAAAAACAGCATATAAAAAAGCCTAATTGTAAAAACAATTAGGCTTTTTTTAAGAACTTTTTTCTTGCACATCTTTAATGAGTACTCCCCTTGGTTTACTACCTTCATAAGGACCTACTACACCATTCATTTCCATGGCATCAATTAAACGAGCTGCTCGCGTATATCCTACTCTAAATCTACGTTGTAACATAGAAACAGATGCTGTTTGCATTTCTACTACAAGCTGAACCGCTTCATCGTATAATTCATCTTCTACTTCCTGCTTTGTTTCAGGAACATCTTGTGGAATCATATCCTCTTGATATTGCGCTTTTTGCTGCGCAATAACAGATTCTACGACTCTCTCAACTTCATCATCTGATAAAAACGCCCCTTGTACACGAACAGGTTTCGATGCACCAATTGGTATGAATAACATATCTCCACGACCTAGCAACTTTTCTGCACCACCACCGTCAAGAATCGTTCGAGAATCTATTTGGGAAGATACAGCAAATGCAATACGCGATGGAATATTCGCTTTAATAACACCTGTGATAACATCAACTGACGGGCGCTGAGTCGCAATAATTAAATGAATACCAGCAGCACGTGCCATTTGCGCTAAACGCATAATCGCATCTTCTACATCCGAAGAAGCAACCATCATTAAATCAGCTAACTCGTCCACAATTACTACAATATATGGTAATTCAGGTTGTTTCGCTTCCGATTGGCTATTATGTTCTTTAATATAATCATTATATCCTTCAATGTTACGCGTACCGCTATGCGCGAATAATTCATAACGACGCTCCATTTCACTCACAACTTTCTTCAAAGCCTGTGATGCTTTTTTCGGATCAGTTACGACTGGTGTTAATAAGTGCGGAACACCGTTATATACATTTAACTCTACCATTTTCGGATCAATCATCATTAATTTTACTTCATGCGGTTTTGCACGCATTAAAATACTTACAATAATTCCATTAATACATACACTCTTTCCACTACCAGTCGCACCAGCTACTAATAAATGGGGCATTTTATTTAAACGTGCCAATACAGCCTCTCCTGTAACATCACGTCCAAGACCGATTAATAACTTCTCTTCTGGGTGGTTATTCGCCTTTGAATCAAGAACTTCTCTCAGCGTTACCATAGAAACTTCTGAATTCGGAACCTCAATTCCTACAGCTGATTTCCCGGGAATAGGTGCTTCAATACGAATGTCTTTCGCTGCTAAAGCAAGCGCTAAATCATCACTTAAACTAACAATTTTACTTACCTTTACTCCCATATCAGGATACACTTCATATTTCGTAACTGCAGGACCTCTATGTACTTTTGTTACTTTCGCTTTCACACCAAAACTTTGGAATGTACGTTCCAATTTACGAGCATTTTCATAAATTTCCGCATTTTCATTTGTTACTTGCTTATTTTGGGGAAACTTTAATATATCAAGCGAAGGAAGCTTATAATCTTTATTTTCCACATTAGAAAATTGCATAGGAGGTGCTTTCGTTTCACCTTCTAGCGATTCAACGATTTTTTCTCCTCGTTTCTTGTGAGGTTGTTCTTCTGGCGCAGGCGGAACTGCCTCTTCAATAAACGGAGGAGTGATTAAATCATTTTCTTCTATCTGCTTTTCCGTCTCTTCACGTACTGGATAATTCTCAGTAAAATTCGAAATAATTGGTGGACCAATTTCTATTTCTTCTACTGGCTCAATAGCTTCTTCTTGTTCAGCAACACGTTCACGCCTCTTGCTTCTTGTTGTTTTTTTCTTTTCAGTTTGCTCGGCGACCCTTTGAGATTTCCAATCTTTATAATCCCCTTGCATTACTTGAAACTGACTTCTAAGAATTCTCCCTACCGGAGCAAGTACTTCTCCAATATGTTTATTTGTTATACAAAGTATTCCAAGAATAACTAAAATAATTCCAATGATATATGCCCCTACTTCGTCAAATAAGAAGTAGCACGTTGCGAACATCAATGCACCGAACATACCACCACCTAAATGAACACTATCCGGGCCCTTTTTCATTTCAAGGAAGAAGTAATCTTTTGTACTAACAATTACAGAAGTATTTTGTACAGCTCCATCTTTCGTAAGCAGGTTAAATAATGTAATATGACTAAACATTAATATTGCTAGTACAATTAAATAAACACCAATTAGCCGTTTATTTAAAAGGTTGGGCCATCCCCGCTTTATTACAAACGCAACAGATAAAGCTATTACACCTAACACACCAATTATGTACCACTCACCAAAGAAGAAGCGAAAAAATAACACAAACGATTTCCCTACAACACCTAGCTGTAAAATCGTAATAATCGAAAGTGCAAAAAGAGTCAACCCGACGATTTCATAATACAAAGTTGGCTTTATCGTACGTCTTGCCTTAGCCTTCGTCCCTCTTTGCTTTTGTTTTGCCATTTCTTCACCTCGTGTTCTAAAAATTAAGTACAACTTTCTTATAAAAAAGCTCTACTTACATGTCTTTCTCTCTATTTTTCAGGTCTTTATATCTTCTATTTTTACACTTCTTGTAAAATGTTAAATAAACAGAAGAAAGCAGCCTACTCATGGCTGCTCAACCGTCTTGTTTTTTATATTATACCATAGCTCCTAAACAAAATCCTTCTTTTTGCTAAAAGGTAATTTTCTGTCCAGGCTCAAACTCTAGGTAGTGAGACGGATTCGTACTTAATACACGTACAATAGAGTAACATTGATTATCCTCCTCAGAAACCACTAATTCCACGCCATTTATATTCACAACTTTTTGGCTTTCGCATTGTGAATAATCGGCCGGATACACAAGTTGCTCTGGCATAATTGTATATAAAATCATTGTAGCATTGTCCCTTCTGTACTATTATCCTTGCGTTCATCAATTAATTCGTTTAATTTTCGAAGTGCGCTACCAATACCACCGACACCATCTATAAGACCATACTTCACTGCATCTCCACCTATTACATTCGTCCCAATATCTCGCGTCAAATTCCCTTTTGCAAACATAAGCTCTTTAAAACGATCTTCCGTTACTTTCGAATGCTTTGTCACAAATCGAATGACTCTTTCTTGCATTTTATCCAAATACTCAAATGTTTGTGGCACACCTATAACAAGACCTGTTAAACGAATTGGATGAATTGTCATCGTCGCTGTTTCGGCAATAAATGAATAATCAGTTGAGACCGCAATCGGTACACCGATTGAATGCCCTCCTCCTAAAACAAGAGATACAGTTGGTTTTGAAAGCGAAGCCACCATTTCAGAAATCGCTAATCCAGCTTCAACGTCACCCCCAACTGTATTTAATATTAACAGTAAACCTTCAATTTTTGGATTTTGTTCAATCGCGACAATTTGCGGAATGATGTGTTCATATTTTGTTGTTTTATTTTGTGGTGGCAACTGAATATGACCTTCCACCTGCCCAACAATTGTTAAGCAATGAATACGCGATTCATTCATTTGTGGTACATTTGTCTGTCCAAGTTGCTGAATTTTCTCCACTATAGAAGCCTCTTTTGGAACTTCTTTCGGCTCAGCTTCTTTTTCTTCATTTGTATAACGATCACGTTCTGTCATATCGCATCCCCTTTCACTCGTATATAACTATTATTTCTTAAGTTATGAATTTCATTCGATAGGGTTAAAAAAGAAAAAGATCACCTGTAAAGGTGACCTTCTTTATACTTCCATAATAATCGGTAAAATCATTGGCTTTCTCTTCGTTTCTTCGTACAAGAACTGCCCTAATAATTCACGAATATTTTGTTTCAACATAGACCATTCAATTGTATATTCTTTAATTGATTGTTCAACAATCATACGTACAATATCTGTGGATCGTTCGATTAATGCTTCTGATTCACGAACATATACAAAGCCGCGTGAAATAATTTCTGGACCAGAGATTATTTTCTTTTCATCCTTACCAAGTGTTACAACAACAACTAAAATTCCATCTTGAGATAACATCTTTCTATCTCGAAGAACGATGTTACCGACGTCACCTACACCTAATCCATCAATTAAAACATTACCAGCTTGCACTTTACCAGCTAATTTTGCTTCATCGTCACCAAAAGCAATTACATCGCCTTTTTCTACGATAAAGATATTCTCTCTCGCAACACCTACATCTTCCGCTAAATACGCATGTGCTTTTTGCATACGGAACTCACCATGTACGGGTACAAAATACTGCGGCTTCATTAAATTTATCATCAACTTTAATTCTTCTTGGCTACCATGACCTGAAACGTGAACTTTTCTTTCACCGTAATAAATAACCTCAGCACCAGATCTAAATAACAAGTCAATAATTTTTGATACAGATACTTCATTTCCTGGAATTGGAGAAGCTGCAATAATAACAGTATCACCTTTACGAATTGAAATTTGTTTATGAGCTTGTTTCGCCATTCTAGAAAGGGCTGCCATCGGTTCCCCTTGACTACCAGTCGTTAAGATAGCTACCTTTTTTTCCGGGAAATTGTCTATTTCTTGTAATGAAATAACCATACCTTCTGGAACATCTAAATAACCAAGACGTCTTGCAATATCTACCACTTTCACCATGCTACGTCCTACTACCGCTACTTTCCTTCCAGTTTCAGCAGCTGCATCAAACACTTGTTGAATACGGTGTACATTGGAGGCAAATGAAGCAACAATAATACGCCCTTCTGAACTATAGAATACTTTAGAAATCTCTATACCAACTTCTTTTTCCGAACCTGTATAACCAGGACGTTCAGCGTTTGTACTATCAGATAACAAGCAAAGTACGCCTTTATTTCCAATTCGTGCCATTTTCCCAAGATCTGCTCCACTATTTCCGATTGGAGTTTGATCAAATTTAAAGTCTCCTGTATATACTACAGCACCTTTTGATGTATGGAAACAAACACCCACAGAATCCGGAATACTATGTGTCGTTCCGAAGAATGACACATTTGTTGAATTAAACTCTACTGTTGAATTCGAGTCAATTGTTTTTAAGTCTACACGGCCTAACATTCCTGCTTCGCCAAGCTTTTCTTGTATAAGTCCTACCGTTAATTTCGTCGCATATACTGGAATAGATAATTTACGAAGCACATAAACAATTCCACCAATATGATCTTCATGACCATGGGTAATAAATAGTCCTTTTACTCGCTCTTGATTTTCTACTAAATATGTAATGTCAGGAATAACAATATCAATCCCAAACATTTCATCTCCCGGGAACATCAATCCGGCATCTACAATAAAGATTTCAGAATCAATTTCAACACAGTACATGTTTTTTCCGATTTCACCTACTCCGCCAAGAGCAAATACTTTAACAGACTCATTCTCTTTTCTCTTCATGTTGTTGCCTGGTTTAAAAATCTTGCAAACACTGATTTCACTAAAATTGCAGAGACACCAGGGGAAACTCTACAACCACCATATATTCACCGTCCAAGACGAATGTCCTTACCGTTATGCGATATCATGTCCTTGTTAATTTTTTAAACCAGGTTTCACCTCTCTTTCATTATATAAATCAAATATCTTATTCGATATGATATGAAAATTTCATTAAATCTTAATTTTTACCAATTTTGCTAAGCATACCCGTACTAAGCTACTTAGCCATATTATAACTGATACAAGAAATAGAACACAAGTTAAATTATGCGAAAGACAAGAGAAGACACTAAAATGAGATTATAATTTAAGAGGGCAAAATTCATATCAGTTTTACTATTTTCCCTACGTAATAAGAGTTTGATGGAAAAATATTCATGTAAATTCTTTACATAAACATGAAACGATATTCACTAAAAAAATCTTATCTCTGTAATCAGTTTCTTACTAATTCTCCCCCCTGCCACCCCCTTCTTATTACAGCTTATTAACTATAGCTAATTTTCATCACTTACATATAGTTAGTCAAAATAAAAATGACCTAGTTTCACACTAGGTCATTTTTATTAACGAGGAATAGATTGCATTACGGATTGTAACGTTATTCTTTCTTCTTCCGTTAATGGAAGAAGTGGCAAACGTACAGAACCTACATCTAATCCCACCATTTGTAATGCTGTTTTTACTGGTGTTGGGCTCGGCGCCATAAATAGTGCATCCGTTACTTTTACTAGTAATTGATGTAATTTCTGCGCTTTTTTGAACTCTCCAGCTTGGAATGCAGCAATCATTTCTTGCATTTCATTCCCGATAACATGAGATGCTACAGAAACAATACCTTTTGCTCCAATTGCCATAGCTGGTAATGTTAAACCATCATCACCGCTGTATACTGCAAAGTCGTCCGCTGTTTTTTCAATGATTTCTGTCATTGTTAATACATCGCCGCCTGCATCTTTAATCGCAACAATGTTTTCTATTTCTGATAAACGAACAACTGTATCAACGGAGATTTGTACAATAGATCTTCCTGGAACATTATATAGCATTACCGGAAGCGGAGTGCTTTCAGCGATTGTTTTAAAGTGCTGGTACATCCCTTCTTGACTCGGTTTATTATAATACGGTGCCACTAGCATAACTGCATCAACACCAACTTCAGTTGCCTTTTTTGTTAAATCGACAGAAGCATGCGTATTATTGCTACCTGTTCCAGCGATGACGGGCACCCTTTTATCGACAACAGATACGACATGGCGATATAACGCTACTTTTTCTTCTGATGTTAATGTAGGAGATTCTCCAGTCGTCCCTCCTACCACGATTGCTGTTGTACCGTTATCAATTAAATAATTTACCAATTTCGTTGTCTTTGCAAAATCGATATTACCATTTTTATCAAACGGTGTTACCATCGCGGTTGCAATTGTCCCAAAATCTATCATGATCTCACTCCTTATTGTTCCAGTTGCTTTTCTTTTGAAAGCTCAAATGCACTATGTAATGCATTCACAGCCTCCACTAAATCGGCTTCTTTTACAAGAACCCAAATTGTCGTATGACTATCTGCTGATTGCAGAATTTGAATACCTTTTTCCGCTAAAGCTGTGACAATTTTCGCTGTAACCCCTGGAATACCTGCCATTCCAGCACCAACGATAGAAACCTTCGCACAATGCTCTGTCACCACTGGATCATATCCAAGTTGCTTTAAAACCTCAACTGCACGCGCTGATACACTATCCTTTACTGTGTAAGCTACACCGGTAGGAGAAATGTTAATTAAGTCCACACTAATCCCTTCATTAGCCATTTCTTTAAACACGTGTTGTTGTAAATCATATGCAGTTTCTTTTGCAAGCACTTTAATTTGCGTTACGTTTGACACATGGGCAATCCCTGTAACAGGACGTTCTTCTACATCCTGCCCTTTTGTAGCACCATCATATGCCGCAATAAGCGTACCTTCACTATCAGAATACGTAGAACGTACACGAAGTGGTACTTTTGCATGCATCGCAATTTCAACCGCACGCGGATGAACAACTTTCGCACCCTGATAAGCCATGTTACAAATCTCGTTATATGTTACAGTTTGAAGATGACGTGCATCTTTTACGATACGAGGATCCGCAGTCATAACACCTTCAACATCTGTGAAGATATCGATATATTCAGCATGAAGCGCAACACCTAATGCTGAAGCTGAGGTATCACTACCTCCGCGTCCAAGTGTTGTCGTATCTCCATTTTTCGTTTGACCTTGGAATCCAGTCACGACGATAACATCTACATTTTGTAACTCTTCATGTATACGATCGCAATTCATTTCAATAATCTTAGCATTCGTAAAGTCATTATTCGTTACAAAACCAGCTTGCGCACCATTTAATGCTGCTGCTTTTATACCATTCTCATTCAACATGTTAGAGAAAACAATTGCTGAGATTAATTCTCCGCATGATAATAATAAATCTTGCTCACGTTTAGAAATATTAGGTTCCTCTTGATTTACAAGACTTAATAACGTATCAGTTGCATACGGTTCACCTTTACGGCCCATTGCTGATACAACAGTAACTACTTTATAACCAGCAGCTAACGATTTTTTTATATGGTGAAGCGCATGCTTGCGCCCATTGTCATCACGTACTGATGTACCACCAAATTTTTGAACAATAATTTTCATATTTTGCACCTTCTCTTAGCCGTTTACACTAATTGTAATTTTACTAAGCGCTCTGCAATTTGAACAGAATTCCATGCAGCGCCTTTTAATAAGTTATCAGATACGACCCAAAGGTGGAATCCTTTATCATTATTTAAATCTTTACGGATTCTTCCAACGAATACTTCATTTTTACCTACTGCAGTAGCTGGCATTGGATATAACTGCTCTGCTGGATTATCTTGCAGTACAATACCTTCTGCATTTGCAAGTAAGTTTTTCATTTCTTCTACTGTTACGCCTTCTTTATCTACTTCAATGTACACAGACTCGGAATGACCCGATACAACTGGTAAACGTACACATGTCGCAGCTACTTCTAATTCAGGCATATGCATAATTTTTTTCGTTTCATTAATCATTTTCATTTCTTCGAATGTAAATCCATTATCTTGGAATTTATCAATCTGTGGAATAGCATTAAAAGCGATTTGGAAATGCTTTTCGTCACCTGATACAGGTAAAACATTCGCCTTTACTTCTTCGCCATTTAAGATTGCTTGTGATTGTTCATGAAGTTCTTCAATAGCTTCCGCACCAGCACCTGATACAGCTTGATATGTGGAAACGATTACTCGTTTTAAACCATATTGCTGGCGAACTGGCTCAAGAGCTACTACCATTTGAATTGTAGAACAGTTTGGATTTGCAATAATACCATTATGTTCTTTTAAATCATTTTCATTTACTTCAGGTACAACAAGTGGCACGTTTTCTGTCATACGGAATGCACTTGTATTATCAACAACAATTGCACCGCGCTTTGCTGCTTCTGGCGCTAATTGTTTCGATACAGATCCACCTGCACTAAATAGTGCAATATCTACTCCTTCAAAACTTTCAGGAGTTGCCTCTTGAACTGTAAATTCTTCGCCTTTAAATACAAGTTTCTTACCTGCAGATCGTTTAGATGAAAGTAACGTTAACTTCCCAATTGGAAATTCTCGTTTCTCTAAAGTATTTAACATTTGTTCACCAACTGCGCCGGTTGCTCCAACTACAGCGACATGAAAAGTTTTTTGCTTTTCCATCACTATGCCCCTTTCTAGATACCAATCCTTCTATAACTTAGAATTAGAAGGAGCTTACAATGCCCCCTCTAATCTTAATAACGTTAATTTTATCATATTCTACAGTAAGAATGATGGTTTCAACAAAAATTGTACGTTTTTTTCGTTTTTTAATTCATATATCTGAATTTTTCTACAACAACAGGTTGTAATTGTTTTCCTTGTAGCGCTTCCAATACTGTATCTTCAAGTAACTCCATACGAGCTACCATTGAGTTCGGTTTTTTCTCTGGTGCATCTTGGCCAAATGGTACGAAGTAGATGTCTTTTGTAGCCATTAGGCGCATGAGATTTACTCCATTAAGCCCCAACGCATCATTCGTCGAAACAGCTAACACAACAGGCTTTCCATTTCTAAGCGTCGCTTTTGCTGCCATTAATACTGGAGAGTCTGTCATTGCATTTGCAAATTTACTCATCGAATTCCCTGTTAGTGGTGCAATCACCATGCAATCTAGTGGAATTTTCGGTCCTAGTGGCTCTGCGCCAACGATTGAATTAATTGCCTTAAAACCGGTTATTTCTTCGATCTTTTTAATCCATTCTTCCCCTTCGCCAAATCTAGTATTTGTTGATTGGACAGTATAAGAAACAACGGGACGTACTTCTGCACCTTCTGCAATTAACTTCTCTAAATGTGGCATAACTTCTTCATACGTACAATGTGACCCTGTAAATCCGAAACCAATTCGTTTTCCCTTTAAACTCATTTCTCATCATCCTCCTTTGCGATTGCATCTGCTATTAATAACTGAGAAAGAACATTCGCTAATATTTGTCCTGCTGTTTTCGGTGCAACAATCCCAGGAAGACCAGGTGCTAATAATGCCTTCACTCCACGCTTCTCCGCATAGCGAAAGTCCGTGCCACCTGGCTTAGAAGCTAAATCAATAACTAGCGTATGAGCTGGCATTTTTGAAATAACATTCGCTGTCACAACGAGATGCGGAATTGTATTAATAACAATATCGATATTACCTACTTCTTTCTCTATGTCTTGCATATGAAAAGGAGAAAACATCATTTCTGTAATACGAGCAATATGTTCCGAACGTCTCGCTCCAACTTTGACATGTGCTCCTAATGATTGAAAGGCTCTTGCAACACTCATACCAGTTCTACCAAATCCTAAAACCATTACATTCGATCCATGAATTGTGTAATCAGTATGTTGAATAACCATCATTAGTGTACCTTCTACGGTCGGAATAGAGTTATAGATTGCAACATCATCACGATCAAATAATTTTACAAGTTTGCGATTTGTAGTAGCTACGAGATTTTCCAGGTAAGGTGTACCAATACCTGAATATATAGTGAAGTTTTCTGGCGTCTTTTCAATTTGTTCTTTCGTTATGGAAACTTTCTCATTTGAAAAAATAGTATCTACTTCTCCTCTGGCATTCGTCCCTGCAACCGGCAAAATAATTGCATCTAAAGAAGTGAAATTTAAATCTTGTATACTTTCCTTTGCTGCCCCTGTGAAGCCATGATCTAACTGTTCAAACCCTATTAATGAAAGTTTCGCGTCCAGTTCGACTAGCTTGCGAATTACTTCTAGCTGCCGTGCATCTCCTCCTATGACAGCAATATGCATCTCAGTCAACATTCCCTAATTCACCTTCTTTTTCTTTCATTTATAAGAAAAATGCCTACTTTTTCTTTTTCCTCCACATCATATGTAATGTACGAGTTTGAGGTGATTGAAAAACAAAAAGCACACGTGATTTATCTTCTTTATATAAAGATAAAAAAAGACAACCAAAATGGTCATCTTTCACTATGATCTTGAATGGTTCGTAAGATCGCAAAGTATCATATCATTTCCAACCTTCTTTATTTTGCTCCATTCTACTCTCACTTCTTGCTGTTCTCTTTTAAAACCTCCCCATTTCCCAGCAGGTATAATAAGCGCTTGTATTTTTCCATCTCTCTCATCAATTTCTAAATCTGCATGACCTAAAACTCCCATTTTTTCTGCTCTTTCTAAATCCACAATCTCTTTGCCACTTAATTCACTTAAACGCATTAAATCTCCCCCTGTCCTACTTTTTATGAAGGTTATCCTTATAATAAGTACCTATTCTGCATATAT
>NZ_JBFPJH010000097.1:0-11555 GCF_040838255.1 Bacillus sp. C30
TTACCGAATAGTATTAGATATGTTGCATGGATTTGCATTGTATGATAGTAGCAATTTTATGGCTATGGTTCCGTATTCAAAAAAAATTGATCAAAACTTACCTTTTGTAGAAAATTCATTTATAAGAAAACATTTAGATTTACAACATGAGGATCGCAAATCTCACATAAATTTGTTTAGCAATAATATAAAAGAATGTAGGGAAACATGTAATAACATTATAAAGGATGCTCCAGAAAATTCAGTTATAAAAGCAAAAGCATTGAGTTGTTTAGCAGAGTCTTTTATATTCGAAAATCCTTTGCAGGCAGAAATGTACTTTTTAGAAAGTTTAAAGCTAATTAAAAAATTAGGCATTACTGCTTATAGTAAGTTATATCGTGCGGTACACAGCACGCTAGCATTTTTACGAATTGAATATGGAATGAATTTAGATGAAATAGAATGGGAATTTGTAGGTGAAGCAGAAAAAGCTTTCTATGATGCAAAATATGGAACAGGAATGAAAGCTAGATCCTATTTCGATAATTTAAAAAAACAAGGAAAAACTTTGACTGCATTTAAATTATATTATTTATTTTATGTGGATGGTAATGATATGATGGTTCTTAAAGAGGTATTAGAAAAATTTGCAAATAATGGAAATGTATTCTATTCAAATCTAATTACACGTGTTTTAATTAAAGAGGGAGTGAAGTAGGTTGAAGAAATTTATTCTTACTATGGTATGTGTTTTAGGATTACTAGGGGCGGTTGGACAAAATAAAGATACTTCACAAACACATTCGAGCAAAGCAGAAACAATATATTATATGGTTGATCCAGGAACTCATTAAAAATAATAATTATATTTTTCAAGACGCTACTAAAAAGTAGCGTCTTGAGTGCTTTTTAGGGGATATGCATTTTTAAAATCTATTACAAAAATGCACAGTATGTTAATTGAATCACATAGTTATTGGGATGGAGGAGTTAGTATTGTTAAAAGGAAGCGAAGATAAAATAAGATCCATGGTTACATATTTATTAGGAGATACAGTAGCAAAACATGACACTCGTCATGCATTGGAAGAGTTACATAAACGAGGACTCATTACTTATAATGAATTAAGCGAAATAAAATATCTTATGAATATAAAAAAAGGGCTAGCCTCATGCTAATCCTTTTTTTCTTGCTTTAACATTCTTTGGATAGCTATTTCTAAAAGTGCTTTGACGCTTTCAATCTCATCCGGAGATAACTTTCTTCCATCCCAATGCAATTCATCACTTTCAAAAATTTCTTTTATGTTATTGCTACTTTTAGTTTGCAATTCACTATTGCCTAATAAGTAATCAACAGGAACTGCGAAAAATCCAGCCAATTTTTCTATTGTTTCTCTAGATGGCATTCTGGTACCTTTTTCATATTTAGATATTATTTGTTTACCGACACCTATTTTTTCACCTAACTTTTCTTGAGTCAGCTTTTTCTCTTTTCTTAACTCAAATATTTTGTCCCCGATGACATTCATCTACAACATCCTTTCCGTTCTACTTATAAAAAAGTATCTAGTCTAAATGTAACAACCAGTAGCCTTTATGGCAACGCAAAAATAAAAAATAAATTTTTAAAAATAACATGTTGCCTTGTTGGCTACTTTTGGTTATACTAAATTTAGAAGTTGAAGGTGGTGACTTAAAATGCTAAATACACAACGAATTAAATCTTTAAGGCAAGAAAACGGACACTCTTTAGAATTTGTATCCAATGTTTTAGGTCTGAAGTATAAGCGTTCGTATCATAATGTTGAAAAAGGTGATTCAGGGTTATCGGTAGAAAAATTAAAAAAGCTTTCTGAACTTTATGATGTATCGATTGACGAATTAATAAAGTGAAGAGAATTTTTTTTACTTACCAGGTAGCCTTGATGGCTACTAAGTTGAGGCGACACCAAATAACAGTATTCCCGAAATTTAAATAATAAATGAATTGGAGTGAAAATCATGTATCAAATTCCACAGCTTCCGTTCTCACTAAAAGCAGAGGACGTGCAAAAATTCTTAAACATTTCTCGTTCATCGGCATACGCGCTGATGAAGCGAAAAGATTTCCCAACAATCACAATCGGTAAAAGTAGACGTGTAAAGGCAGAAGATTTTCTTAAATGGTTCGAAGCGCAAAAAGAAGAATCTAACGTTGGTTAAAAATACGCTTAATCTTTTTAATAAAATGACCATTTGAAAAATAAGGAGGTGATTTTATGGAAGATACAATTTTAGGGGAGATTTTCATATTAATTATGGCTTTAATTGCATGGTTATTTTATAAAACATACGAGCCAATTAAACAGTGGGCTTGGAGTGACGTAGAACAAAAGGAAAAGACCCACAGCAATGGGTCCCTTTAGAAAAAACACTTGTTATTAGTATATCACGGAAAGTAGGGAAATAGTACATGCACTTAGTTCATTATCAAGTGCTATTACCTAATAAGTTCTGGGAATTAGCAAAAAGCAAAGAAGAATTAAAACAGATGATTGAGCAATACTTCAGTGTTGGTTATCCACATTATGATGTTCAACGAATTATCAAAAGTGGACAAGCACATATAGCGGTTTGCATAAGGAGGTAAGGACTATGTCTGAAGTAAAAGTGAAATGGATTAAACTTTCAACAACGATGTTTGAGGATGAAAAAATACGTCTAATTGAGAGCATGCCTGAAGCTGATACATTATTAATCATTTGGATTAAGTTGTTAGCTCAAGCTGGTAAAACAAATGCAAGTGGGTATATTTTTTAAAACGAGAATATCCCATATACGGAAGATATGCTAGCAACACTTTTTAATCGACCACTAAATACAGTTCGGATGGCATTAAGTGTATTTCAAAAATTCGGGATGATTGATATTGACGAAAACCATTACATCAATGTCATTAATTGGGGAAACCATCAGAATCTAGACCGTTTAGAAAAGATTAAGGAAGACACTAGAAAACGCGTAGCGGCACACCGAGAAAGAAAAAAACAACCTACACTTAGTTGTAACGTTACATGTAACGATGGCGTAACGGACATAGATAAAGATTTAGATAAAGATTTAAATAAAGAAATAAAAAAAGAATATAGTCCTGAAAAATCTCAGGACAACGCGCAATCTATTCCGTATCAAGAGATTGTTGATTATTTCAACATGAAAGCAAAAACCAATTATAAACATACATCTAAAAAAACACAGGACCTAATCAAAGCAAGATGGAAAGAAGGGTTCAGATTAACTCATTTCCAACAGGTAATTGACATCAAGACTTCACAATGGATTGATAATACGGAAATGAGTGGCTATTTGAGACCTATCACATTATTTGGAACTAAATTCGAAAGTTATTTTAATGAAAAACCTGTACAGCGAAAAGGAACATTTAAAGGAGGACCAACTAATGCAAGCAATCAAAAAGATAGTAGCTTCATCGACAAATACGACTTCAAGAAACACTAGTCAAAGATATGTATTGTCTCCTAATAGATGTACGAATGTCTTTTTAGTAGGGAAAGAAAAATTTAAAGACGTTTGCAGTAAACGCATGTTGATAGATATAGAAACAAATGAGGAATTTTGTCCTCAATGTAGATCGGTAGAAAAAGAAGATCAGAAATTAGCTATAGAAACACTAGCTATAAAAAAGAAAAACGAAATCATTCATTTATATGATTCATTTGCTGATAACAGCTTAATAAATGACAAACTCAAAAAAGCTACATTTGAAAATTATGTACCAACTAAAAAAGAATTGGCCGATGCGAAAGAAATGATTATGGATTTTGTTACTTCATTCAATAGAGAAGAACCAACAAGCATGATAATAACGGGTGATTACGGAGTAGGGAAAAGCCATTTGTGTGTGGCAGCCACTAAAGAACTTATGAAAAAGGGTCACAGTGCAATGTTTATTCAAATGAATAAGTTATTTACCAAAATTAAATCAACTTGGAATAAAAACAGTGAAATGACAGAGGACAAGCTTATGTCTCTTCTAGCAAAAGTTGATGTCTTGATTATCGATGACTTTGGAGCGGAATTCACAGAGAAAGATAAAGAAGGCGTTACATGGAAGCAAACGAAGACAAACGAAATCGTAGATAGCCGTATAGGTAAAAGCACTTTATTTACTACTAATTTTACGATTGGTGAATTAGCAGGAATGTATGGAGAACGTGATTTTAGTCGGATGATGGAAAACGCCGAAATGCTAGAAATGCATGGGGATAATTATAGATTACGCAATTTTAAAAAGGGGGAATAACAATGTGTACATTATGTCGTGATACAGGAATTATTCGTAAAGAAACTTATCCAGGTGTAATTGAAACGAACGGTTGTAATTGTGAAGTGGCAAAACAACAGCAAGAAGAAAATCAAAAGCGTTGGGAAGCATGGTTAATAAAATTCGAGTCAATGAAACAAGAATTACAACGGAATCAACAACAAAAGGTAAGTTAACAAGGGGGAGCAAGTTATGAAAAACACAGGTGTTGCAAGAAAAGTGGACGAGCTAGGACGTGTAGTAATTCCGGTTGAGTTACGCAGAACTTTGGGGATTGCTGAAGGTACAGCATTAGACTTTCATGTTGATGGGGAAAACATCGTTTTAAGAAAACATGAAAAGTCATGCTTTGTAACGGGTCAAGTTTCCGAATCAAACATGGAGTTGCTAGACGGCCGGATGTTTTTGAGTAAGGAAGGGGCAAGTGAGTTACTGGATCTTATTGAAAAGAGTGGGATGGCACATGCCTAAGCAGTTAAATATTTTCGATGTAGAGCCAGCAATCTGTGAGTTTGATGTAATGAAAGCCAACGTTAAGAAAGGAACTGGACGCATTACATATGCAGATGTACGCGTCCAGATTCCAAGAAATGCAAAGGGTACGGATGAATTACCACGTACAACTAAACAAGATGATCGTTATGACATCTTTGAACAATATACAATAGCGATTTGGAGATTTCAAAGAGCTGTAGATAAGCTTTTTAACTGGGAAACAGCGGAAGAATTGTGTAAGGCAGCAAGGGATAAAAAAGAAGCTATTCCGGTAAGGATTTATTTAGGAAGTGGCTTTAAACCTGATGTTGTTGAGTACATGCGGTAGTAAAGGGAGATGGACATATGAAAAAAATAGAAATTGATGTTAGTAGTAACAAACTTTATGTAGTTAAGGATGGAAATGTTATAGCGTTCAATCCGCCAGAAAGCGGGTTTGGTGAGCAAGTTGCAGTTTGGATTAATGGGAAAGTTGATCGTGTGGATACTAAGTTTACTGAAAAGATAAAATAATCATTGTGTGTAAGGAGTGTACCAAATGAACGAATTAAAAATTCATGTGGTATTGGAAGAAGTGAATTTTCTTTGGGACTTAAGAAAGGTATTTCGCTTTCGTGAGCTCTGGAATAGCAACTGTAGTTTTGCTGGGATTGTAAAAGAACTTAAAAGAAAACCAATAGAAATTGCAGTTCTCATTTTAGATCAAGTGGATAAGTATAAAATTCATAAACGCTCTATTGGATTAGGGGAAATTGGCAGTGAAAGGGTACGGAGTAAATTAAATAGTGAGTTACCTCCATATGTATATATCACCTTAGAGGATATGGACTTTCTTTGGAAAGAGACAGATATAGAACGTTTCAAGTATTTATGGATGAAGCGGTTCAGCATTGAAGATATAGCAAACAGACTAGGAAGGCATCAAATTGAATTAGCAGCATTAATACTAGATCAGTTTGGTTTAGAGTACATGCTTAATAGTTTGATAAAAACGGAAAAACGGGTTTCTTAATTAAATTATCGAGGGAGCGAGTAAAAATGAAAGTAATGGAAAACGGTGTAATGGAAGCAACTAAATTAATTAGTAATTCAAAGGAAGGACAAGCTGTAATGAATATCAATCAAATTTGTGAATTAGATCAATATCAAGAAGCGGCATTACGTACATGGAATATAAATAATGATTTTGGTGGACGTGTTTTAAATGCAGCATTAGGGCTTACGGGAGAAGCTGGCGAGGTCGCTGATATTGTAAAAAAAGCTATTTTCCATGGCCATGGATTTGATCCGGCTCATTGTCCAGGAGAAGAAGAAGGGAACACGCATAAAATCGCTTTAGAGCTAGGGGACATCTTGTACTACATTTCAATCATGTCTCATGAAATGGGATATACCCTAGAAGATATCGCTCAAATGAATATAACTAAATTATCAAGAAGATACCCAGATGGATTTAGTCGAGAAGCAAGTCAAAATCGTGTTGACGTGAAGTAAGACCAAATTTGAATTTTATACAAAAACGGAGGGGAATAGAATGGTGAGAAATTTAGATTGGGGCGGACTGAAAAGTAATTGGGAAGCTTTTAAAGAGTTCGTTCAAAGAGAAGGGAAAGGCACTAGCATATTAACGGATTACTATTTTGTATTCAGAGAAGACGACTGCGGTGATGAAGCATACATTTTTACAACGCATTCTGACTTAGATGATTGGCTATCGGAAATGTTTTGGCAATGGGAGCGTTATGATACTAGGAATGTTGAAGATTCGATGGATGATGTGTTTGTTTGGAAGTTAATTTCTGAAAGTGATTTTAAGCGTTTAGATACGCTATATAAGGGAGCAAGAAAAACATCGATTGAAATTGACGGAGAAAGATACTATAGAAAGTTAATAAAAGTATCTGTAGAGCCGACAGTTGTTGTTTCGACTAATTTTTATTAAAAGCGTTATTTTAATCGAAAAGGGGTGATTGAAATTTGGGTTTATTCAAAAAAAGACTAAAAGAATTAGGTTTAATGATAGTTGCCTTCGTGATTATATGTGCAACAGCGTTGATTTTTATCTCACCATTTTTAATTTTGGAGTCGATTCATGAGGGATGGGGCGGACAAGTCTGTTTGATTATTATGTTAAGTCTAGCTGCCGTTACCATTATATATAATGCTTGTAAATTTATTTATTGGCTATTAATAGAGCCATTTAAAAATATACGAAATCAGACAAAATAGTTATTTTAATCGGAAAAGGAGGGAAGTTGAATGATCTACGTTAGGATTTGCAAAGAGTGTCAAGAGAAGCATGATGACATAGTAGAAAAGAAACGTTCAAAGGGATGCTTTCAGATGATAATGGATGCTGAAGAAAAGGATGAGTGTTATTTAGAATATATGCATGATGAGGAAAACTAAACAAAAACGCTATTTTAGTAGCAAGGAGGCGGAATAGTGGACTTAAAGGAGTACGTCGTTTATAAAGGTGAATCATTCGTGTGTATTGGAACTGTACAAGAGTGCGCTCAACATATGGGCGTACTTCCTGAAACGGTTCGATATTATACAACGCCAGCTTATCAAAGGAAGTTAGCAAAACGGAAGAAAGCTAGGAATTACTTAACGGTTGCGGTTCTTGATGAAGATTAATATAAAAAAATTTTTTGTAGAAAAGGGGAATGGATATGAAAGCATATCAAGTTAGTGATGGTGAGTACTCGCAAATTGTTTTTACAGAAACGCCGGGTCAAGCAAAACAATGCGGGATGGATGAGTTTGGAATAGATTTTATAGAAGTTGAAGTAAGGAGAGCGAAATGGGCGGATCAGTATAAAAGTGAACACTTAATCCCAAAACAAGCTTATTTGGATAACGGATGGTGGTGGGATTGCCGTTGTGGGTTTCCACAGACCAAGGAAGATGCAATTGTTATTGGTGATATGGTTTATTGCGAAGATTGCAAGGAAAAAGCTGATATTAAAAAGAGCAGCTAGCAAAAGCTAACTGCTCAAGTTAAGAAATGGGTTGTCTACAGTATTGACGGAATATTGAGTTTTATTCAGGGGGTAGAGGGATGGATAAATCAAAAGAAACAAAGGAACAACAAATTCAAGGTTGGTATGAGTGGTTAAAAAGAAGATATGAGAAACATGATGGTAGAACTTCAAAAATAACATTAAAAACTTATCTTGATAATATGGAACGAATATTGAAAATGAAGTAGGAGGTAGAGGGAAATGGAAGAAAAAACAGAGCCCAAAATGGTATCAATGGCATGTTACGGGTGGAACAAAGAAAAACAATGTGTAGAGTTCCAACTGTTAATAAATGAAGAGATATATGTAATGCCAATATATAAGAAGGACATAAGAGGCATGGAACAATTTTTTCGGGTTAATGAAAAATAACTTAATAAAATAATCCTTTTAGAAGAAAGTGAGGTTAAAAGAATGGAAGAGAACGTAAAGCTATTAGGTGTAGACGGAATGTGTGGAATGGAGTTTACAGGAAATAAGGTCAATGTTTATAACGATGAAGGATATGTAATGGAGAGTATGACAACAAAGGAGCATGTTCAGGAAGTTATTGATTTTCTTGAAGAGTGTAAAGGACAAATGGAATAGAAAGTGAGGTTAAGAGAAATGTCTAAATTAAAGAAAAAGAAAACCAGAAAAGCTATTGCTCGACGTGCGAAATCTTTTGAAAAATATAGAGTTAAAAGTGCTTGGAGAAACATTTTTGTACAAGCTGGTATTTTAAAGTGAAAAGAAACCGAATATAGTCCGGCTAGAAAACTAGAGGACACCAATTTTTAGAGCAGTGATAAAGCTGTTTTAAGAAATGGTGTCCTTTTTATTTTGAAAGGGGAGATGGGGAAATGAAGGTGCTAAGAGATCAATTACGTGAATGGAAAAAGCAATCTAATCAAGTGAAAAAGAAAAACAAGAAAAAGCGAAAAGAAAAATTAAGTACTCGTGATATTGAAGATTTAATGGGAATTCGTGGACCGCGTTATGAACGTAGACGTGGAGCATTAAGACAAAAGTAATTTAAAAATAAAAAGGAGTGGTCTTACATGACTAAACAATTATCTTTCTTACCAAAAATAGATAGAGCAGCAACACAGGAGGAATTAGAAGGTGTGTTGGAAAGCGTACGTATACATAGGCAATTTGGGATGATGCGTAAAGAAATGAAAGTCACTCCTTCTTATGAAATGCGTGAGCACGGTCCTACACATGCAGTTGGAAAGCCGTTAGAAGATGTTGCTATAGCAAATATTCAACAAAGTAAACGAGAAGAGTGGCTTGGAATAATGTCAATACGTATTCATCAATTTCTAAACCGGTTAGGAAACGGACGTGCAGGAAGCATCCAAAGGGATATTATTTGTAAACGTTATTTAGAAGAAGAGGATGTATGTGATTACATGGTTTATAACGAAATAGGAATGTCAGAGCGTACTTATCGACGTTGGAAGTCTAAAGCGTTTTATAAACTTGCTTTTGCACTTGGATTAGAAGTTTATGAGACAGAAGAGACTGGAGGTAATGAATAATGAATTTTGTTCAGCCGATACGTGATCCAGAGCAAATACAACAAATTAAGGAACGTCTAAAGGAAAAGAGTGAACGTAATTATATTTTGTTTGTAATGGGAATTAATACAGGTTTACGTATAAGTGATATTTTAAAACTAAAGGTTGGAGATTTAAAAGGTAGTCACATCTCAATGCGTGAAATGAAGACAGGTAAGCAGAAGCGTATACAGATTACAGCAGCACTAAAGAGAGAACTTCGATGGTTCAATGAAAATAGAGAAGATGATGAGTATCTATTGAAAAGTAGACAGGGGAAGAATCGTCCAATTGGCCGCAGCATGGCATACAAGATATTAAGTGGAGCCGCAGCGGAGTTTGGATTAGATGAGATAGGGACGCATACCTTGAGAAAGACGTACGGGTATCACATGTACATGCAAACTAAAAACATAGCATTACTTATGGAGATATTCAATCACTCGTCAGAGAAGGTCACGTTACGTTATATAGGTGTAAATCAAGATGCAATGGATAAAGCAATGAGTAGATTTAAAATCTAAGCATTGTTTTTTCTTTTTAATCTATACAGTTACGCATAATTTTCTTACTGTGTAACTCAAAAGAGAAAGTGTTATAAAACTATGAATAACAAGGGCTGTGGCGTTTGGCTCAGTTACACAGAATATAAGATATGGATAATTGGAGGGTATAAAATAACTACATAATGTATACCAGTTATATAGGGAAAAAGAAAGGGTGGAGAGCAGGCTATGTTAATTGAAGAATTATTAGAGGTATTAAATCGTTATCATAGGCGTGAAGGAAGAAATCTTGATGTAATAAAAGTAAATCCGACGTATTTTAAAAATGTATTAAAAGAACTAAATTATCCAGAATGGATTATACAAAAGAAAGAGGTGGAAAAGAAAAAAAGCTTGTTCGGTGTGAGAGCTGAAATAACAAGTACGGTTGAGAAATTCGAATTATAAAAAGCTGGCAGAGTCATGACCGTTTTTTGGCAGGAAATGTGCCGGTTGTTTTGGGGAAATCATGTTATATTTGTATTGTGAGAAGTGGCGGAAAACACAACTAATAAAGATTATTTTATATTTTGTCTAAACGATCCATAATGATGGCACATAAAATCTGTAACCAGCAGATGGTAGTGATTGAATGATACCGTTATTAGGGAGAGATTTTTCTCTGCTTCTAGTTACTTAATAATGTTGTTGCAGATAAACGTAACAACATGAAGTGGTTGGAAGAAGAATAAAACTTCATTTACCGTATTTAAAGTAATAGCATAAAATTTTGACGAAAGGGCAGTTCGTGCAGGGCTTTTCTTTTTCAGTGGTATTATGTGGCTGGTCTCAATAGAAAGGGACCAGAGATATAGAATTATAGTATAAGTGTTGCAAGTTTTGATTTCGTGTCCTGTTTTGTGACAGAAAGGAGGTAGTTGAACATATATCGCTATGCTATATTTATAATGCAAGAAATAGCGGGAAACATTTCTTGCATTATATGCCTAAAGGCTTTACGGACAACACTTGTATGTAGTATGGAAAGTCGAAATCAGTAACAATGGTTGTTGATTGAATAACCGTTGGAGTATCAGAAGAGCTTGTGCTCTTCTTTCAGCCGCTAAGATTGAGACATGAATGTATAACCGGGAAAGTTAAACATATGCTTAGCGGTTGAAGAAGCGTTAAATAATACATAATATTAGATTGAATTTTTAGGGTGATTTTCTAGCAATAATTGGTTTCATTACAAGCTGTATTAGAAAAGAGTATTTTCATTGATATTGAGATGCTCTTTTTTTTGTATCATTTATGATAGGGGGTGTGAATTAAGGAGATAAGAGTTGAATGAATTACGGAATCATATATGGATGAAGGAATGAAGAATGCGAAGAATATATAAGTGTGGTAGGTAATTTTGAATGTAAGTTATCTTGTGCATTCTTCAACCTTCTGAAAGAAATGTGGGCGGAGAACAGATAGATATAAGTGTGAGTGCTTACCAAGTTGAGGGCCTGAAATAAGCAGTTCATATCTTCGCTTTCCATCCACTTTTAGTATAGACGATAAATTGGTCCCTTAAACCAAAAGTGAACTGAATTATTGTCACGATTTTATTTTAAATATATACAAGTATACCCGTGGTGCTAGTTGAAATTTATTCGTTATTTTTAGTAAATGTTAGCTTTAAAACTTT
>NZ_JBFPJH010000098.1:0-11522 GCF_040838255.1 Bacillus sp. C30
CCCATATATTTAAAACAAAATTTAAAGGAATCAATGATTTTAATAAAGCTGTAAAAAACGAATCCATTTTGAAAAAGAATAATCAAAGTGGATTCGTTTTTTATATGGAGTTTTTGTTTACCAAACAGGTCGTATGCTCGATGATAATTTTCCTGTATTTTCTTTAGTAACGAATGTTGTTAAATCCTCTTTAAGCATTTGCATTCGTTCTGCACCTATGTTTGCAATCCATCGTTGTTCTATTTCAGCTACTATTTCTTCTTTTGCTTTCATTACTGCTAAACCACGCTCGGTTAAAACAACAATTTTACCTCTTTTATCAGTAGGATGCGTTTGGCGCGTGACATAACCACTGTTCTCAAGAGAATCTACCATTTTACTTATGGCTTGTTTTGAAACCCCTAAAGATTCAGCTAGTTCTATACCGGTTGCTCCATTAGGAAGGATGCGTTTGAACATAAAACCATGCGCTGGCCTAATATCTTCAAATCCTAATTCACTTAATTTGTCATGTAGTTCAGTAATTAATGTGCTGAAAGATAGTGATAAAAGTGATGTAAGATCTAGTTCGTTAAGTGTTTGATGAGTCATGTATATAACCTCCTTACTCATAGTCAATTAAGTTGACTATGAGTAGAATCTATTGTACTATACAGGATGTAGTCAATCAAATTGACTACATAATAGTAATAGAACAAATAATGATTTATCTAAATAAAATCAATGAATTATGGAGGTTTCACATGGTTAATATCGTTAAAATTAGAGGGAGTGTATTTGCACCGTATGCTTTGCTGAAACCTATTCAGGATCCTGCGACGGGAAGAGTGTTTGAATATGCCGGAGATGCACGTGAATTTACACCATACGCTGTGAACACAAAGCGTTCAAGATTAGAACAAGAAGTGGTTGTTGATTTTTATAAAAGAGAAATTTTCACATATGCAGATGCTTGTATCGTTACTGTGAAAATTACAAATCCAGATGGCTCAATTGAGTATCAAAAAGGAGAAACAAGTACAGAAAACATTGCATGTACAAATATTGTATGGAGTGAAGATGAAGTTTCATTTGAAATGAGAGCAAGTGCAAGTAATCCGTTAAACGCGGCAGCACCTGCAGCTGATTATTTTTTGACTATACGAGTTAATGAAAGTGGTACTGTGCATGTTGAAGGTTTACATGATGGTTTTCCTTGCTATGAATTTTATAAACAAATCGACTTTAGTTCATTTGAATTAATATATACACATGATTTCAGGAAAACGGATGATACCCCAGCAGCACTAGCTGGAGAAATGGAATATAGCTTTAAAACAAAAATCTAGATATAAATATAGCGCTATTTTTTAGAAGGAAGTAGCAAACGTAAAAGAGAAAGCTATTGGTTCTAGGATTGAAATTGTGGTCTATTTTATTCAATAGTATGCAGTATATAAAATTAGAATTATAGGGGTGTTTCTTATGACGAATATCGTTAAAATTAGAGCCAGTGTATTTATTCCAATGTCTTGGACAGAACCGCGGAAGGATGCACAAACAGGGAAAGTAATCCAGTTCGAAGGTGATTCACGTGAATTTACACCACATGCGGTAAATACTATGCGCTCTAGAGTTGAGCAAGAGGTAGTAGTGGACTTTTATAAAGAAGAAGTGTTTTCATATGCAAACACGGGTATTACGACAGAGAAGGTCACAAATCCAGATGGTTCTGTGAATAAAAGAACAGGAAAAGCGAGTACTGAAAATATTGTGTGTACGGATATTTCATGGAATTCTGATGGTGTGCAATTCAAAATGAGTGCAAGCGCTAGTAATCCGTTAAATGTGTATGCCCCTCCTGTGGACTATTTATTAACTGTATGTGTGAACAAGGATGGTAGTATCGATATTCAAGGAGAACATGATGGATTCCCTTGTTTCGAATTTTATAAGCAAGTAGATTTCGGTTCATTTGAACAAATTTATACACATGATTTTAGAGAAACTGGTGATACACCTGAAGCGTTAGGTGGAGAAATGGATTATAGTTTTACAAAGAGGTTATAAGAAGTAGGATAATAAAACGGTTGATTCCTTGATTCGTAAATGAAATGAATTAGTTGGACTACCAAGCAGTGTAGTTGAGAAATGCAAAAGCCAATAAAATCAGTGGCTTTTGCATTTTTACTATACTCTAGGAGATTTCAAAAAAATAAACCACTTTACAATATACCCTTAAGGGTATATGATATTATACAAAGTTACAAAGTAATGTATAATATAGTTATAATTACGGAGGTGATCTACAGTGGAATATAATCAAGATATGAAAAATAGATTGAAACGTATTGAAGGTCAAGTTCGTGGTGTGCTTCGCATGATGGAAGAGGGAAAAGATTGCCGAGATGTTATTACACAGTTAACTGCATCCCGTTCTGCACTTGATCGTACAATTGGACTCGTTGTTGGAACAAATTTAGAGCAATGTTTGCGCGAGCAGTTTGAAACAGGTAATGGTTCAAATGAAGAGTTAATTAAAGAAGCTGTTCAATTACTTGTAAAAAGCCGATAATCTGTCAAACATATGTGTTGACAGATTTTCAAAAACATTTTATTTTACCCATACAGGTATACGTATAATAGTTAGGGAGGAAATGATTATGAGTATAAAAGTTGATATGAATTTAGACTGTAAAGGCTTGGCTTGTCCGATGCCAATTGTGAAGACAAAAAAGGCGATGGAAGGATTGGCATCAGGACAAGTTATTGAAATAGAGGCGACGGATAAAGGATCGACGTTAGATATACAAAGTTGGTCAAATAAAGTAGGGCATCAATATATTGGAACGAAACAAGAGGGAGATATATTAAAGCATTATGTACGAAAATCCCATGAACATGAAGTAAATGAAGTTGTGAAGTATCCTCATACAATTACGAATGGGGAATTGCAAAATATATTATTAAGTGGTGAAGAGTGCACTGTATTAGATGTTCGTGAAGAAGCGGAATTCGTCTTTGGTCATATTCCATCCGCAATTTCGGTGCCGTTAGGTGAATTAGATAGTGCTATGTTAGACAGTGCGAAACCAATTTATGTTGTTTGCCGAACTGGTAACCGTAGTGATGCAGCTTGTCAAATGTTGAAAGAGAAAGGTTATTCAAATGTGAAGAATGTCATTCCAGGTATGTTAGAGTGGCAAGGGAATGTGGGGAAATAAAATTTTTTAAATAAAAACATACCTATGGGGGTAATTGGATGAGTGTTAAGATATTACAAGCAAAAGAGGTCGCCGAGAAAGTTTTATTCGGAGAGTTGTTTATTTTAGACGTTCGGAATGAAACGGACTATGAAGATTGGAAAATTGAAGGGAAACAAGTTTCTTCTATAAATAAACCGTATTTTGACTTATTAGATGGTGTAGATCATATTGTAGATGAATTGCCGAGGGAGAAAGAAATTTTAGTCGTATGTGCGAAAGAAGGTTCTTCGCAGTTTGTCGCAGAGCAATTGTTACATGCCGGATTCAATGATGTTTATTATTTAGCTGGTGGTATGAAAGCTTGGAGTGAATATGTAAAGCCGTTAAAAGTAGGAGATGTACAGGGCGGAGGAAGTGTATATCAATTTAACCGTCTTGGAAAAGGCTGTTTATCTTATATGATCGTCTCAAACGGTGAAGCAGCAGTTATTGATGCGGTGAGAACAATTGAAGTATACGAAGATTTTGCAAAAGAACACGGAGCTACTATTACTAACGTAATGGATACACATCTACATGCAGATCATATTTCTGGAGGACGTAGGTTAGCTGAAAAAGTAGGTGGTACGTATTGGTTACCTCCAAAAGATGCGGAGGAAGTCGTTTTCTCATATAAACCGCTTGTTGAAGGATCTGTTATTACGGTGGGGGGTACCAAAATTGAAATTGACGCATTATATTCACCGGGGCATACGATTGGAAGTACATCATTTATTGTAGATGATTCCTATTTATTATCAGGCGATATTTTATTTGTAGATTCAATCGGGCGTCCAGATCTTGCTGGAAAGGCTGAAGATTGGGTGAGTGATTTACGAAATACGTTATATAAACTTTATAAGGAACTGTCTCAAGATTTAATTGTTTTACCAGCTCATTATTCAAAAATAAGTGAAATGGATGAGAAAGGTATTGTGCGTGCGAACCTACAAAATCTATTCAAGGAGAATGTAGGATTAAATATTGCCGATGAGGTAGAGTTTCGTAAAACTGTGACAGAGAACTTACCGCCTCAGCCGAATGCTTATGAAGAAATTCGTCAAACGAATATGGGTAAGGTTTATCCGAGTGTGGAAGAAGAGCGTGAAATGGAGATTGGTCCAAATCGCTGTGCAGTTCATGATTCATTATAAAATAACAAACTGGAGGAATAGATGATGAATGTAAAACAAGTATTAGATGCGAAAGGTTTAGCATGTCCAATGCCGATTGTAAGAACGAAGAGAGCGATGGATACTTTACAAACTGGAGAAGTGTTAGAAGTACATGTAACGGATAAAGGATCAGTAAAAGATATTCCAGCATGGTCAAAAACAGGCGGTCATGAAATAGTAAAGCATAATATAGAAGACGATGTGCTGAAGTTTTGGATTAAGAAGGCGTAGTGAAGAACTAGTTTTGTAAAGGCGGAGAGGTTGGTTATATGAATACAATATTAAGTACGCTTTTCATTGTAATTGCTGTATGGTTTGTTATTTCGCGTTTTTTACCGGTGAAAGGTGTTCAAAATATAAATGGAAAAGAATTAAAGAGTATAGTGGGAAAACAGGGAAAACAATTTGTCGATGTTCGTACAGTAGGTGAATATAGAGGAAATCATATGAAGGGATTTCAGAATATCCCACTAAATGAGTTAGCTAGTAGAGCAAATCAATTAGATAAAAATAAGGAAGTGATTGTTATTTGTCAGAGCGGGATGAGAAGTAAGCAAGCAGCAAAAGTGTTAAAAAAATTAGGGTTTCAGCGCATTATAAATGTTTCAGGCGGTATGAACGCTTTGTAAGGGGAAATTAGTATCGGGTGTAGCTAGATAATTTGAGCCATTTCACAATTTTTAAAATACCCCCATAGGTAATTAGGAGGAGAACAACATGGAACAACAGAAGAAAACAACAATTGTTTTATTTAGCGGAGATTATGATAAAGCGATGGCTGCTTATATTATTGCAAATGGTGCAGCGGCGTATGATCAAGAGGTGACTATTTTTCATACTTTCTGGGGCTTAAATGCCCTTAGGAAAGATGAGCATGTGAAAGTAAAGAAAACGTTCATAGAAAAAGTATTTGGAAAAATGATGCCGCGCGGCGCTGATAAGATGGGATTATCAAAAATGAATTTTGCTGGTATGGGGCCAAAAATGATTAAAGGTATTATGAAAAAACATAATGCGATGCCTTTACCAGATTTAATTGATTTGGCGAAAGAACAGGGAGTTAAACTTGTAGCTTGTCAAATGACAGTAGATTTATTAGGGTTAAAAGAGGAAGAGATTATGGAAGGGGTAGAGTTTGCAGGAGTAGGTGCATATTTAGCAGATGCTTCGGATGGGAATGTGAATTTATTTATTTAAATCACCTTCTTTTTAGAAGGCGGGGGATACAATATGAGTTTAACAGTACTGCTTTTTATTATTGGGTTTATAGGGTCATTTATTTCAGGAATGGTTGGGATTGGCGGTGCAATTATTAATTATCCGATGATCTTATACATTCCAGTATTGCTAGGATTTGCTGGATATACATCACATGAAGTGAGTGGTATTACAGCGATTCAAGTATTCTTTGCAACTTTTGCAGGCGCGTGGGCGTATAGGAAAAGTAACGATATGGATAAAACTTTAGTTGTGTATATGGGAGCTAGTATATTAATAGGAAGCTTTGTAGGTAGCTTTAGTGCGAATCTATTAAATGAGCATGCTGTAAACGTTGTTTACACATTACTAGCTACTATTGCGTCTATTATGATGTTTATACCGAAGCGAAGCAATCGTAAGGGGACAGAAGGAATTACGTACAATAAGTGGCTCGCTAGTTTGCTAGCGTTTATTGTAGGAAGTGTTTCCGGCATTATTGGGGCTGGTGGTGCATTTCTTTTAGTACCGATTATGCTAGTTGTTTTAAAACTACCGATACGTACAACAATAGCAACATCTATCGCTATTACTTTTATTTCCTCGATAGGAATTACTACTGGGAAAGTGATTACTGGACAAATAGTTGTTATTCCGGCTCTTATCGTTGCGATAGCAAGTTTATTTGCCGCTCCTCTTGGAGTGAGAGTAGGGAAGAGAGTGAATCAAAAAGTTTTGCAATACGTATTGTCTACTTTAATTGTAGGAACTGCGATAAAGATGTGGGTTGATATGATATCGAAATAAAAAGATGGTGCTCTTGTAGCACCATCTTTTTATTTACGCCCAAATAACTTTCATTAAGTTCTTATACTCATCGTTTGCCAGTTTATATAGCATTCTCGTATGTTCAAAGACAAGTGCGGGATTAAAGTTTGGTTCTGAGAATGCAAGAGATGTTGAAATATCAATTGCATTTTGTTTGTTTAGCGTGAATTTTGCAAATCGATAAGATGTGTTTAATTCATTGATGACATGTAAAATATCATTTGTTGATGTTGAATCAGGTACAAGAGCAACATTGAAGCAGTATATATCCACAGCAGGATGTTCGCTTTGGAAAGCAGCGATAAGTTGAATTTTTGCGCCAGCTTCTGTTTCTAATCCTACTGAAAAATGTACAGAACCATCATTTTCATCTATATTTTCTTCCATGTATATATCGTTTGATTTTAAGTACTCTTTAAAATCTGAAATGTTATGTTTTACTGCAGCTTTCATATGTGTGAGCCCCCTGATAATTGGAATAGATTACTATTATTTATTATAATTTAAAAATATTAAAAAAGATAGTTGGAAAGTTCTGATTTTTTGTTTTGAAAGCATTAAAAAGAAGCAGTGCTCTACCTCCATAGAGCACTGCTTCACTTTATTCATTGTCATTAGACGATGTTTCTGTATCTTCACTGTTATTCTTATTTTGAGTTTCATCGTTACTTGATTCGCGTTCACTCGTATTTTCAGACTTAGATTCTTTTGTTTTCTCTGAGCTTGTTTTTTTCGAATCAGAATCAGATTTTGTATAGGCAGGTAGTCCAAGGTGACTACGAAGTTCGTTTGTAACATTAGCTAATTCTTTTTTATCTGGATTGTAGTAGTAAGTTCGGCCACCACCAGATGACTTACTACATGTATCATCACCTTTTGCCATGTAACAATCTTCACCTTCAATTTGTAATTTCTCAATTGAAGAATCTGCTCCATATTTATAGAATGAAAGCATATCATCGAATGTTAAGTTTGTAACGAATTGTCCGTTAATATCATCAATGATGTTACCAACTTTTGTTACGGATCCAACGCTTGTTAGTTTCTTTAAAATTGCTTCAATAACGAGTTGCTGACGTTGTCCACGCATCGCATCACTATCAACGTGTCGTGTTCTAGCAAGAGCAAGAGCTTCTTCACTATTTAACTTTTGAACACCTTTTTTCAGGTGAATTGCATCGGCGTTATCATTACTATCTTGTTCAGTAAATTCAACTGGTACGTCAACTTCAATGCCGCCTAAATCATCAACGATTTTCATGAATGATTTAAAGTTGAATTTTACAAAGTAATCGACGGGAACATTCATTAATTTTTCAACTGCATCAATACTAGCTTGTGGTCCACCATCTTTTCCGTTTTTAGTAGAACCAAATGCATGAGCGTGTGTAATTTTATCTTTTTTCTTTTCTACTGGAATATAAGTATACGTGTCACGTGGAATACTTAATAGCTTTACAGTTTTGCTATCTTTATTAAACGTTGCAAGTAATAGTGCATCCGTTCTTATAGCTTCACCATATTCTTTCCCACGGACATCGCTTTCATCAACACCCATTATTAAGACAGAGACGTTATTTGTAATAGGTTTTACAGCTTTATCACGTAAATCAGATTTATCACCGCGCGCTAAATCGTGAGCGGCATTTCGAACAGCAGAAGATGCTTTATTTACTAAAAACCATGTATAACCGCCACCTACTATTAAAAAGAATAGAATGACGCTTATAATAATTTTTGTTTTTTTCTTACTTTTTTTCGGTTTATTGCGTGTATTTTCTTGCAAAGATGGGTTTTGCTCCATTTCTTGTACTCCTTCATTTGAATTGAAATACGACACTCATATCCACTTATTATAATGAAATTTAGCGAAAAAAAACATTACAAATCATTTACATTTCGTAAAAATTCAATTTATTTATAAAAAGTCAGATTTTCTATATTTTATTTTTAAGATGTAGAACAAGTATAATGTGTTTTAGTAGAAATGAAAATATGTAATGTGAGAAAGTGATAGAGAAGTAAGATTTGTTGAAATATAGCCAAGAAGATGTGATTAGCTGTATATATACTTCTTATATAATAAAGAAAGATTTTAAGGATGAAGGAGAGAGCATAATGAATCATACATCATTCCGAGCAATTGTCGTGAACGAAAAAGAAAATAATCAATTTGAAAGAAATCTTGTTGAGAGAGAAATTAATAGTTTACCTGAAGGAGACGTATTAATACGTGTTTATTATTCTTCATTAAATTATAAAGATGCCCTTTCAGCTACTGGTAATAAAGGTGTAACGAGAACATATCCTCATACACCAGGTATCGATGCAGCGGGAGAGGTAGTTAGTAGTGAAAATAACGCCTTTCAGGAAGGCGATCAAGTTATTGTAACTGGATATGATTTAGGTATGAATACTTCTGGTGGTTTCGGAGAATATATTCGCGTGCCATCATCTTGGGTTGTTCCTTTACCGAAAGAAATGTCTTTGAAGGAAAGTATGATGTACGGGACAGCCGGTTTTACAGCTTCCTTATCGGTATATAAGCTCATTAGAGCGGGAATTACGCCTAGTATGGGAGATGTTTTAGTAACGGGTGCTACGGGCGGAGTAGGCAGTGTAGCAGTTAGCATTTTAGCGAAGCTAGGATATAACGTAGTAGGATCAACTGGGAAAATGGAAGAGGAACAGATGCTGCTACGTTTAGGTGCAAAAAAGATGATTCATCGCGCGGAGTTGAGTGATGAATCAGGAAGACCGATGCTTAAAGGAATATACGCTGGGGTTGTCGATACCGTAGGCGGAAGCATGTTAGAAAGTTCTTTAAAGGTAGTGTTAAGTATGGAGGCTGTGTAACAACGTGTGGTAACGTAGCAGGGCATGAATTAAATACAAGTGTATACCCATTCATATTACGAGGGATTAGCCTTTTAGGAATAGATTCAGTTCAATGTCCAGTAGATGTGAGAAGAGACGTGTGGGCATTGCTAGCAGGTGAGTGGAAAAATTCAGAGCTATTATCTTATACAGAAGAATGTACATTAAAAGAATTAGATGAGAAGTTTGCACTTATACTGCAAGGAAAGTTAAAAGGAAGAACGGTTGTAAAGATGAAATGAAAAAAGAGACGCTTACATTAGCGTCTCTTTCCTATTATAATGATTGTTTTAAATTTACTTTTCCTTGTTCGCCTAAAACACCATCAGCGATATTTACAGCGTGATCACCGATACGCTCTAAGTTACTTACCATATCAACGTAGATGATGCTTGCATCACCTGAACAGCTACGTTCGTTCAGACGTAATACGTGACGTTTACGTAGAACACGTTCCATTTGGTCAATTTTACGTTCTTTTGCAATAACCGTTTGTGCTAGTTCAGTATCGAAGTTTGTTAAAGCATTGATTGCATCTTGTAATGTTGAAATTGTTAATTCAAGCATTTCATTTAATTCAGCTAGTGCTTCATCTGATAGTGAAACGCGGTTTGAAATTTGGAAATCTACAAGTTCTACAAGGTTTTCTACATGATCACCGACACGTTCAATATCTCCAACAACACCTGCTAAAACTGAATGTTTTTCAGAGTCTGTAGGTGAAAGTGGTTTTTCTGATAGTAAAACTAAATACTCAATAATTTTTTTATCTAAATTGTTAATAGCTCCTTCTAATTGAGTAGCCATGTCAGCATGTTTTTTATCTTGTGTATTTAAAAATTGGTTTGCTTCTTTTAATCCATGTAATGAAAACTCAGCCATACGAATGATTTCTTTTTGAGCCTCTGTTAAAGCGATAGCTGGAGATTGCTCAATAAAGATTGGATTTAAATGTTGCGGTTTGAAGTTAATAGATGCATCTTCACCACGAATAATTTTTGTTACAATCCAGGCTAATACTGCAATGAATGGGAACTGAATGATTGTATTCGTTACGTTAAACGTCCCGTGTGCAAATGCAATTGTCATTTCTGGATTTAAGTTTAATGACGTTTGGAAATATTGAATTAAACTTGTAAATGGTATTAATATAATCGTAAAGATAATGGTACCGATAATATTAAAGATAACGTGAACTAATGCTGCACGTCTTGCTGCAATTGAAGTACCGATTGCTGCTAATACGGCTGTAATTGTCGTACCGATGTTATCACCGAACAATACAGGAAGAGCAGCTTGTAAATCGATTGCACCTTGACCGAATAGTTCTTGCAAAATACCGATTGTCGCACTTGAACTTTGTACAATTAAAGTGAAGACTGTACCAACAACAATTCCTAAAATTGGATTATCACTCATGCTAACCATTAACTCTTGGAATGACTCTAAAGAACGGAGAGGTTTCATACCTGCGCTCATTAATTCTAAACCGAAGAATAACATACCAAAACCGAATACGACTTGACCTACAGAATGTACTTTTTTATTTTTAAAGAAGAATAGTAAGATAGCCCCAACTGCCATAATTGGGAGAGCGTATTCTCCGATTTTAATCCCGATAATAAATGCAGTAACTGTCGTACCGATGTTCGCACCCATAATAACACCAATTGCTTGTCTTAATGTCATAAATCCGGCACTTACAAGTCCGACTGTTAAAGCGGTTGTTCCTGAACTTGATTGAATTAATACTGTAACTAACATACCTGCTAGTACACCCATAAGAGGATTTGTTGTAAAACGATCTAGAATATCGCGAAGACGATCTCCAGCTGCTTGTTGCAGTCCATCGCCCATGTATTTAATCCCGAATAAGAAAATACCTAATCCACCAATGAACTGGAAGATCATATCTTGAATATTGTATTCCACGCATTCCACTCCTTAAATTTCATGTAGGATGTAATTATTAACTAAACCTTGAGGTACTGTAAACGGTTTATCAGTAAAATTTACACTAAATTTACAAAGGGATAAAAAGTTTACAAATCTTTAAAGAAACACCTGGATTTAATTGGTTTTTTAGATGATATATCTGATCGGTTTGTAAAGAAGTCACATTCATCACACTATTTGCGGATAGTAAAAATAGGAGAGGTAAACTATCCAAATTGGATGCGCTAAGTAAAGTGTCACCTTATTTATAATAATGGTTCTTTGC
>NZ_JBFPJH010000099.1:0-11399 GCF_040838255.1 Bacillus sp. C30
CCTTTATTCTTTAAGCTTTATTCTAGATGTAACTAAGTTAGTTACATCTAGAATAAAAAAATATACGAATCATTTTATTACTAATCGACTTGATGTAATCATTATAGTTACATCAAGTCGTCAAGTCAACACTAAAAAAATAAAATTTACTTCGTTTTCATTACTTTCTCTTTTAAGAAGCGATCTACATATCCTTCTGCTTTTACAACGAATAAATACGCACCCATTGATAATAATGCAAGATCTAATTCATATCCCGGATTCTTTCCATCTCCTAATAAGCCTACTGCTCCATTTACCTTTACGATAGCTCCAGCCAAAATAAGAGCGAATAACAATCCTACATACCTCACGCCTAAACCGATAATCAATAATATACCACCAACTAATTCAACTGTTGCTACGCCGTATGCAAGACCACCTGGTAAACCGATGCTTGTAAACCATCCTGCTACGTTATCTATACCTGATTGAAACTTTGCTAAACCGTGTGCAAAAAAAGTAACTCCTAATACGATACGAATAATTAAATTACCAATATATTGATTCATTCTGAACTCTCCTTTTTTGTTTTGTTATGGTGAACATTTATTCACAAGACAAAACAATACGGTATTTCTTTTCATTCGTCAAATGCTTTTTTAAAGAAACCAAAAAACATTATCCTTTTTGCAGATAATGTTTTTTATAAAATAGTGCTAATTCAAGCTTTTACTCTATCACACAGAAAAAGTTGAAACTTTTTTCCAGCACCAATATAAGGCAATAACGGCACGTCCTCTTCCACAACCATTCCGACAACATTCACTTTCTCATCTACAGGTAAATCATTTACAACAACTTGCATCTCCCCAGCATATCTACCGTACAATTCATTATCAATTGTAATACTGCCTCGTTTTCTTGAAATTGTATGCATCGGTTGTAATACAACTTTATTTCCTTCTCTTGATTCGACAGAGCGAATGACATCACGTGCTGGATCAAGCCGGTTCGTATACACTCGTTCTAACAGTTGTACAGTGTCGCTATCATTTATAAATGATTGATATCGCACTGGAATAATTCCATTACTCGCACTCGCTATTTCTTGTACACTCTCTAGGCTCCCGCTTATATCTCCAATTAGCACTTTATCAACATCGCACTCTTGCACAAGCTCTAAATACGCTTCAAGTGGCCGCATATAGCGGTGCTTTTCTAAAGTTGGTAAACCCTCATATAACGGACCGCGTTTTTCACCATCTCCCGGAATAAATGCCATCGTTTTTATTCCGCACTCATGTAAATATTTATTTTGTTTTTGCAGAAACGACTTTGCTAGTCCTGTTTCTGGACGTGGATAAAAATTATGCCACGCTTCTACACGATCTACTCGTATATTTTCCGCAAGTAACTCTTTCCAAAATGATTCTGTAATCGTACTCGCATTTAAAGCTACCTTCATCTTATGAGATACACGTGCGATTTCTTTTGGCGTAATACCGTAATCCATTCGTAAACCAGTAATGCCAAAGTCTAATAACTCTTCCACATTTTCATATGTTATCCCTAAATGGTTTAACGATTTTGGAGAGACATCAACCATTAATTCCATTTCATTTTCGAGAGCTTGTTTCCCAAGTATTTGAATTAACTCCTTATACGTATTCGGATCATCTTCTGGAATGTGAAGAGATGTAAAAACAGATGAAAATCCGTTTTCTTTCGCTAGTTTTAACCATGCTTCTTGTTTCTCTACTCGCTCTTTTGAAAGATAAATTGAAACTCCTATCATATAAATCTCTCCTTTTATTAATATAAAAAAAAGAGAAAGGAATCCCTTTCTCTATATGTTTTCTGCCATTTCTTCTTTAAATCCGAAGAAGTACGTAAAGATGAATCCGAAAATATATGCAACTACTAATCCAAGGAAATATAATAAATATTTATTATCAGCAATTAACGGAATTAATGATAATCCTGATACACCTATTCCGAGTGAAGCCGTTTTCATAACAGCTTGGAATGCACCACCGACAGCCGCTCCTAAACAAGCAGTAATAAACGGTTTCCCAAGTGGCAATGTAACCCCGTATAATAGCGGTTCGCCAATTCCTAAAAATCCTACTGGTAATCCACCTTTAATCACATTACGAAGGCGTTTATTTTTTGTTTTCACATAAATCGCAATTGCTGCTCCTACTTGCCCAGCGCCAGCCATTGCTAATACTGGTAATAAAGGCGTTACGTGCGTTTGATTAATAAATTCCATATGAATCGGTGTTAAACCGTGATGTAATCCGACCATTACGAGAGGTAAAAATGTTCCGGCAAGCACAGCTCCAGCAAATGCTCCGCCAACATTTAAAATTGCATTAATACCGCTTGTAATACCATCAGATAAGAATCCTGCTACTGGCTGAATCGCTAACATCGTTACTATACTTACAGCTAATACAGTAATGAGTGGTGTCACAATAATATCAACTGCATTTGGCACAGCTTTTCGCACTCGTCTCTCAACTACAACCATAAGCCATGCTGCAAAAATAACTGCAAATAATCCGCCCCGTCCGGGTACGAGCGCTTCACCAAATAATTTTACATTCGCCATCGCTGGGTTGAAAATTAAAATACCTGCAATTGCCCCAAGAACTGGTGTCCCGCCAAATTCTTTCGCTGTATTCCAACCGACTAAAATTCCTAAGAATGTAAAGATACCGCCGCCAATAAGTAGTAGCATTTGTAGCCACGTTGCATTCGGGTCAGCACCTGCGTTTTTCGCAAAGTTAGCAACCCCATTTATAATTCCTGACGCAACAAGCCCCGGAATTAGCGGAATGAAAATACTTCCTATTTTTCTTAAAAAGTTTTTCACTGGTGTATTATTTTTCTTCTTAATCTCTGACTTCATCTCTTGCCCAAGATCTTCAAGGTGGTGATCTGCCACCTCACCAATTCGCAATCCCGTTAAACCTTCCATCTCAGCTGCTACTTTATTTACTGTCCCTGGTCCAACAACAACTTGAAGCATTTCATCTTCAATCACTCCCATAACACCTTCAACCTTTTTTAAAAGGTCCATGTTCACTTTACTTTCATCATGAAGCGTTAATCGTAACCTCGTCATACAATGAGCAATGCCACGAATATTTTTTACTCCCCCAAGCTGCTCTGAAATTTCTTTGGCCATTCTCTCTTCTTTCTTCATAATAGAATCCCCCTCCCCAAAGTTTAAAGTGCTTTCTTCACAAATCCTTTCGCACCTTTTAATTTTTCTAGTGCTTCCCCATATTCACACTGTAGTAATATCATAACGATTGCAGCTTTCACATTTCGATCTGCTTTCTCATAAAACTCTGTAGCTACTTCATAACTAGCGCCTGTCGCTTCAACAATAATTCGTTTTGAGCGTTCTACCAATTTTTCATTTGTAGATTGAACATCTACCATTAAGTTTTTATATACTTTCCCTACACCAATCATAGACGCTGTAGAAATCATATTGAGTACTAACTTTTGCGCTGTGCCAGCCTTCAACCGTGTTGAGCCTGTTAATATTTCTGCGCCTGTTCCCACTTCCACATTTAGTTTTGCATATTTACTTATTTCAGCATTTTTATTACAGGAAATACTAGCTGTACTTGCTCCCACGCTACTTGCATATTTCAATCCGCCAATTACATAGGGTGTTCTACCACTTGCTGCAATTCCAATAACCGTATCTTTCTCGTTTAATCCAATACTTTTTAAATCTTCTTTTGCTAACTCTTCACGATCTTCGGCACCTTCCACCGCCTTAGTAAACGCTTTCAATCCACCTGCTATAAATCCTTGAACCATGTTATCATCTGTTCCAAATGTCGGGGGACATTCTACTGCGTCTAAAATGCCTAAACGGCCACTCGTACCAGCCCCAATATAAATTAAACGGCCTTCTTCTTCAAAAGACTTAGTAACAATTTGTACAACCTTTTCAATTTCTTCTATTTCATTTTCAACTGCTAACGCAACAGTTCGATCTTCTTCATTCATACTTTGTAAAACTTCTTTTATACTCATCTCATCTAGATTCATCGTTTTCTCATTACGGTGTTCTGTCGATAAATTCTCTAACATATTGCCACCCTCTTCGAAATTATATTTCACACTTTTATTATAACTTTAAGAAACTAAAAATCAATAACTCTTTCTTATTTTATGAAATAAAATTTCACAACATGACATATTTGTGTCAAAGATAATAAAAAAGATGAGTCTCCCCATCTTTTCTTCTACTTCAATTTCCGTAACCGTAATGCTTCTTCTCTCGTCTCCATAAATTGATCTAATACTTTATTACCAATTCGATTGAAAGTAATCACATATAAAGCATCAATCATATTCAGTTGCGTCATTCTCGAAGCAATACTCGCAATGCGATGGTCCTGCTCTACATCTGGCATACAAAGGCGAATATCTGCCGCTTTATATAAAGGAGATGATTGATCTAGCTTTGTAATCGCAATAACTGTAGCTCCTCGCTTCTTCGCATATTGCGCCATTTCAAGTACATCTTTCGTACGACCAGAAGTTGAAATCGCAACAAATATATCATCTTCTTTTAAATTCGTCACAAGCGGTAACATCATATGAAAATCAGATAGCATCATCGCTGTAAATCCAAGTCGTGTAAATTTATAAGCCCCGTCCATCGCTGGAGTAGCTGAACCACCTACTCCGTAAAATATAACTTTATCCGCATTTACAATACGATCTGCAGCTCTCTCAAGTTCCTTCTTATCTATCGCCATGACGCTCGCCTCAATTGCAGCTTTATTCACATATGTAACTTTATTAAACAAGTCGTACGGTCCATCTTCCGTATTCATCACTGAAAAATCATTAATATTATAATCAGCAATCGTTAATTCACGAACGAGCGCGATTTTAAATGATTTAAAGCTCCCAATCCCAATCGACTTACAAAAGCGAACAACACTTGCCTCACTTGCGCCTGCATTCGTTGACACTTCTTTCGTCGTTAAGTTCGGAACAATTTCTGCATTCTCCATTATGTACATGGCAACCTTCTTTTCGGCTGGTGAAAATTGATCCATATTACTTTCAATTTTAAATAGTAATGTTGAAGCTTTCACTATTTAACCTCCACTTCTTATGGTTGCGTATATTCTCTAATATCATTTGTATCATATAGATAAAAACCATCATTGCCAGGTGGATGGTGAACAATTACAGTTCGATCCCCTTTTTTATATGACGTTATTTCACCTTCAGATCGCTGTTTTTCCCATCCATGTATCCAAATTGCAAAGTCAGGTACAAAAGCAGTGTACTTATAGTCTTTCGGATTTTCGTCTTCTACATAGGAAGAAAAAATAGAAACTGGAAAATTTTTCACTTTTGACTCTTTCCATGCAGTAAATGGTATACATAGTGCAATAAGTATGATTACACCTATAACTTTCCCCTTTGTAATCTTCACACTTCCCTCTCCTTGTCATATCACATACATAGATTTTATCATAATTACAATCCATTCATGCTACATGACCACTGCATTTTGCAATAAAAAAAGAGCTTACCTACATCAGATAAGCCCTTCCTCTCTATACAAAATACTTCTTCAAAAGCGGCGGCGTAATAATTGTTGTTAATATAACAACAATAACAATCGCTGTGAAATTTTCTTTCGCTAATAAATTCGCCGCAAGTCCATTCGCTGCGATGATAAGCGCCACTTCTCCGCGCGAAACCATTCCCGCACCGATACTAATAGAAGATTGAAGGTTGAATCCTGTCAGTCTTGCGCCTAAACCTGATCCGATTAACTTTGTGAATATCGCAATAAGAGTCATGATGATAATGAACCAAAGCTGGCTTCCTATACCTTGAAATGTAATTTCCATTCCGATACTTACGAAGAACACTGGAACAAATATTGCATAAGCAATTGGTTCAATTTTATGTTCCACTTCATGCTTATACTCTGTTTGAGAAATGGCAATTCCAGCTGCGAATGCTCCAATAATACCTGCAATCCCCATCATTTCACTGTAATACGAAAAAGAGAAACAAATAATAAGAGCTGCACTAATTAATGCTTCTGTTACGCGAAGTGGTACGAGCATTTTCATAATCCATGGAACAACTTTCCAAGAGATGAAAACAATACTTACAAAAAAGATAATTTTCTTTGCAATGACTAGCGTTACATTTACATCTTGTGTACCTAAAAAACTCATCACAAATGCTAATAAAATAACGACAATTACATCATCAAATACAGCTGCACCTAAAATCGTCGTACTTTCTCTCGTATTCATTTTCCCTAAATCTCTTAGTGTTTGAACAGAAATACTAACCGAAGTGGCACAAAGTAATAACCCTAAAAAGATCGCATGCGACTGTAACATTCCAAACGCAAGTCCTGCTAAATACCCACCAAGGAATGGGAAAATAATTCCTCCCATCGCTACTGCGAATGCAGATTTTAAATTACGATTTAACTCTTCTAAATCTGTTTCAAGTCCCGCCATAAACATAAGTAGCAAAACACCAATTTCGCTAAGCTCATCAATAAGTTCTGAACTATTAATAATACCTAGCAAAGCCGGACCGATAATAATACCAACGATTAATTTACCGAGTACAGAAGGCTGGCCAAGTCTAACGCTAATATCACCAGCTAATTTCGTACAAAGTAAAATGACGACAAGTTCAAAATAAAATAACATAACATCTTCTCCTACTATAATAAAGTAAAACTTTAATCAGTGGATTATTCTTCATCTCTACTGATTGTTAACCTGCATCTATTTCTGCACATAGTTTCTCCTTACAACCGGCTTTTTATTTGTTAAAATTTTATTTGACAAAATATTCTGAATTATAATAAGATTAACCCAGAAATTTTAAAAAACTACATACCATAACTGTATTTTCATTCACTTACATACTCTTTTCCAATGGGCTCGTACTATATTCGCAGTTATGGAAATGAAAACTAAAGGAGGAGAGTTCAAAGTGAAGTCATTATTACGAAAAAAAGCACTTAGTACTGAATCACCAAGACAGCTAGATCGAACATTAACGGCACTCGATTTAACGTTTTTAGGAATCGGCGCCGTAATTGGGACAGGGATTTTTGTATTAACAGGTATCGTAGCGGCAAAACATTCTGGCCCTGGTATTATGCTATCATTCCTTATTGCTGCATTTACTTGTGCTTGTGTAGCCTTTTGTTATGCCGAATTTGCTTCTTCTATTCCTGTCTCAGGAAGTGTGTATACTTACGCATACATGACAGTCGGGGAAGTCGTCGCCTTTATCGTTGGTTGGTGTTTAATGCTCGAATATTTACTCGCTGTTGCAGCGGTGGCTGTTGGCTGGTCTGGATATTTACAATCATTGCTTCAAGGGTTCAATATACACCTTCCCGCCATTATTTCCTCGGCCCCCGGAACGGGAAAAGGTGGTCTCATTGATTTACCCGCTGTTTGTATTTTACTTCTCATTACCGGTCTTTTAAGTTTTGGTATACGCGAAAGCGCACGCATTAATAATATTATGGTCCTTATAAAATTAGCAGTTATTATCGCCTTTATCGTAGCAGGCGCAAAATATGTAAAGCCTGAAAATTGGACACCGTTCATTCCATTCGGGTACGACGGTATTATTACCGGAGCTGCCACTGTCTTCTTCGCCTTTTTAGGTTTTGATGCAATCGCAACCGCGGCAGAAGAAACGAAAAAACCGCAGCGTGACTTACCAATTGGCATTATCGGTTCCCTTCTTATTTGTACAGTTTTATACATGATCGTATCTTTCGTTTTAACAGGCATGGTTCCTTATACGCAATTAGACGTTTCTGATCCAGTTGCATTTGCACTACATTTCGTTGGTGAAGATACTATTGCGGGGCTACTTGCAGTTGGTGCGATGACAGGAATGACAACCGTTCTTTTAGTCGTTATGTATGGACAAGTTCGTGTTTCTTATGCAATGAGCCGAGACGGCTTACTCCCAAAAGCTTTATCACGCGTAAATAAAAAAGTAAAAATCCCTTTATTAAACACATGGATTACTGGAGTATTTGCAGCTTTATTAGCAGGACTTTTAGACCTACATTTACTAGCGAATTTAGTAAACATCGGTACGTTAACAGCCTTCACATTCGTTTGCTTTGCTGTACTTATTTTACGTAAAACTCATCCTGATTTAAAACGTGGATTCCGTGCACCACTCGTACCTGTACTACCAGTTGTCGCTATTCTTTGTTGTTTATATTTAATGATTAATTTGTCTACAACGACATGGATCAGCTTTGCAGTCTGGCTTATAATCGGTTTATGCGTCTATTTCTTCTACTCTAGAAAACATAGTCATCTAGCTAATGAAAAAACAAATGATGGGAAAAAAGAAGCATAAAAAAATAGCTCGCCTATCATAAAGGCGAGCTATTTTCATTAACGATTGTAAAACGAAAAATATACCGATCAACTTTTGTATACTTATCCCGCTATTTGCCGGGCAGTAAGACTCCCACTGATTAAAGTTTCACTTTATTCTTCCTTACTTCGTCTCTTTCTTTTTCTTTCTCCACGCGTTTACACTATCAAAGAAAAAGTTAATAAATAGCGTTCCTAATCCCGCTAATAAAAAAGTCATTAAAAATAGAACCCAAATACTTTTATCTTTTAATAAATAATATCCTACAAGGAGCACAACCGCGATCCATACATATTCAAGAATTCTTTTTAGCTTTTTCTCTTCCAAATTATTCGCTCCCTTTTCTATACTACTTTTAGTATAACAAAAAAGAAGCCCATCATGATAAGCTTCTTTTTCTTATACCTTATTTGTTGATGCTTTTTTCAACAAGTGAAATAGCGTGCTCTAACGTACGATTCATTGATTCCACATACTCATCTTTTACATTTTTATCTTTTAACACAGATTCTGCAACTGTGATTTTTTGACTTAATGATTTAACAGAACCGTCTGTTACATTTCCATCTTGTGCTTTCTTTACTAAAGCTTTTGCAGATTCAATATTCACTTGTAATTTTTCTTTCGGTGTTTTTGGCTGTTCTTCTGCTACCTTTGATTGGACAAATGTTTGGTTTGCTGTTTTTAATTCATTATACGTTTGAACAATTTGTTCTCCTGTACTCGCTATATTCTCAAACACTTTCTTTGCATTGTCATAGCTTCTTTGTAATTCGTTAAAAGCTGCTTGTGAATACTGACCTGGCTTTTCACCAAATTCATAAGTACCTGCCAATACTTCTTTCACTTTTCCGATTTCTTCATATAACGTATTTACTTGCTCTAATTTTGTACGAGTAGAAAACTCGTTATATGCCGCTACTACTTCTGAAGAACTTAATGCTTTACTATATAATTTTGCTAATGCAATTTGTCCATTTAACGGAATACCGCCATTTCCGTTGCTATCAGGATCTGCACCAAGTGCGAATGGTACGTTCGGGTGATATACTTTCCCTTGAGCTGGCTGACTATTTACTTTTTTACCATCTACATAAATTGCTACTTCACTGCCGTTATATGTTCCTGTTAAATGATACGTTTTGTTTGCTTCTAATTGAACACCCACACGTTTATAGCTTCCACCAATATGAGCCCATAATTCTACATAGCCACTTCCTGTAGACTCAAAACCAATTCCACCGCTCTCTGTATTTTGCAAAATACCTTGTCCACGAATTTCATTCATTGAAAATACAGTTTCTAACGTAAATGAATTTGCTACTTTTTCTTTTTGTACTGCTGAAAATGGAAGGTATCCAAATGTATTTGCTTTTCCGTTTAACTTCATAACATTCTTTTTCAATGCTTTATCATATTCAATAGTCACATTGCCCTTAACATCACCTTTTGTACCAAATGATGAACTGTCTTTAAATGTACCATCTGCAAAGTTTACATCAAAAACATCTGCCTTTGGTACTTTCACATTCGGGTCAATATTATCTTTTTTCGTAGTAATTTCTGCCGTTAATGGTTGTACACTTTCATTGCCGAATGAATCAATCGCAACAACTTCAAGTGTATATGTTTTCCCGCCATCTAGTCCTGCAAGTGTAAATGTCAGTTCTTTCGGCACTGGATCTCGATAAAACTCTGAGAATGCTAACAATTTATTCTTTATTTCTCCAGTTTGCTTATCTCTAGCTTGTACACGATAAGAGTGAACAAGAAGGTTGTCCAACGCTTGCTGGAATGTTACTGTTGCTGCATTTTCTGTTACATTTGATACAGCAAGCTTTGCATCTTTTGCAAAGTATGGTTTTTCTTTATCACGATCTTCTACATGAGTAAATGTTTCTTTCTTTGATGGTAATTTAATTTTCCAAGGTTCACCTGTCCAAGAATTCGTATGGAAGTCGCGACGATTAATCGTTACTTCGTTATCATCCACTTCTACTAATAAACCTTGGCTTAATGTACTAGCTCCTGGCGGGATATTTCCTTGTACTTTACCACCTTCAACTTCCATATAACTTACAGAAGATGTACCAACTGATGTAAAATCTTTTTGATGAATCGATCTTGGATCATCTAATGGATAATGTGAATGACCTGAAAATGTAATGACTTGTGGGTACTCTTTTAACACTGCATTAATTTTCGCACTATCTTTCGTTCCCCATTCTTGACTACCGTACACTGTATCTTTAATATGTTGATGTAAAAACACAAAAATCGGTTTTTCCGGATCATCCTTTTGTGCCTTTGCCATTTCTTCTTTTAACCAATTAATTTGCTTGTCCGAATAATAGCCATGCGTTGTTCCATCCTCTGGTGACATTACGATAAAGTGATACCCTTTTACTATATTATGATAATAAACCGATTTCATTCCTGTTTTGTCTAAAAAACGCTTCTGTGCTCCATCTACAGATAAACCGTTCCAATAATCATGATTACCAAGAGAATTCATTCGTACCGCATCTTTATTTGCATTTTCATTATAAACTTGCATAAAACGGTCGTATTGCTGCACTGTTCCCGAATCTGTAAAATCACCTACAATAACAAATGCATCCTGCTTCGGTGCAAGCGTATTAAATTGCTCAATCGCTCTTTTCCAGCGGAACGTATCATCTGTTCCACTATCTTTAATATGCACATCACTTACAACTGGAAAAACTATCTTCTTCTCACTTGGTGCCTTTTCTTGCTTTTTCTCTTCCGCTTTAACCGACGTACTCCACGGTAATGATACAAATGCCAATACAAACACCATTAATAATCCAATAAGACCTTTTACTTTTCGTAAAGCAGTTCTTTCCACGTGAATCCTCCTCATAATAATTGATTCATTACAAGGGCTATTTTATCTAAGAACCTGTCTAGAATCTTTTTAATAAAATCGCCACGCCTGCCAATAA
>NZ_JBFPJH010000008.1:0-45114 GCF_040838255.1 Bacillus sp. C30
CTATGTATCAGGTATATATATATGACAAAATAGCACAAAATGTAAACGGATTATTATCTTTTTCGACAGGTTTTTGTTTAAATTCCCGCAAAAAATGATAAAATTTAGTATATAATAAAATAAAATAGCGATTTGTATAGCGTACTACCTTGTTGGAAGTTAAATGAGTCGTTCTTTAGTAGCATTTCATCCTCTAGTAGTAAATTGTGTTTGTAGAGTGAGAAATGTATTTAACATAATTAATTGGAAAAAGAGTAGGTGCAGCAATGTTCAAACACGTAACAGTACTTTTGAAAGAAACAGTAGATGGCTTAGATATAAAACCGAGTGGTACATATGTAGATTGTACACTGGGTGGAGGAGGACATAGTTCTTATTTATTATCTCAGCTAACAGATGGTGGAAAGTTAATAGCATTTGATCAAGATGAAATAGCGATTCAAAATGCGAAGGAAAAATTTTCTTCTTATGGTGAACAATTTGTAACAGTGAAGAGCAACTTCCGTTATTTATCTGAAAAACTACATGAATTAGGTATCACAGAAGTAGACGGGATTTTATTCGATTTAGGTGTTTCATCCCCACAATTAGATACACCAGAGCGTGGCTTTAGTTATCATCATGATGCACCGTTAGATATGCGGATGGATCAAGATGCCCCATTAACAGCATATGATGTTGTGAACAGCTGGTCATATGAACAACTCGTAAGAATTTTCTTCCAATACGGAGAAGAAAAATTTTCAAAGCAAATAACAAGGAAAATTGAAGCTTATCGCGAGAATAAGGCTATTGAAACGACAGGAGAATTAGTGGAATTAATTAAAGAAGGTATTCCAGCTCCGGCACGTAGAACAGGTGGACATCCTGCGAAGCGAGTATTTCAAGCGATTCGTATTGCTGTAAATGATGAATTAAAAGTATTTGAAGAAGCGTTGGAATCTGCAATTGATATGGTCAAGCCTGGTGGAAGAGTTAGTGTTATAACATTCCATTCTTTAGAAGATCGTATTTGTAAAACGACGTTTAAGCGAAATAGCACAACGCCGCAATTACCACAGGGACTACCGATTATTCCGGATGAATTTAAGCCGAAATTAAAGCTTATTACAAGGAAACCGATTTTACCTTCTGACATTGAATTAGAAGAAAATAATCGAGCGCGTTCTGCGAAGTTGAGAATCGCTGAAAAACGATAAAAAGGAGAGAGAGGTATGACTAATTTAGCTGTAAAGTATAAACAACAGGCGCAAGAAGAGGTACAAATTCAAGCGCCGCCACAGCAGATGGTTAAGCCAAAAGTTAAAACGAAAATTACAAGAATTGAAAAGCTATTGTACGTAACGTTTATTGGATTTTTATTATATGCTTGTGTAGCTTTTATTGGGAATAAAGCGGGTCTATATCAAGTTAATGTAGAAGCAGCGACGATAGAAGAACAAATTGTGAAAAAACAAAAGGAAAATCAAGAATTGCAGGCTGAAGTAGAGAAGTTAAGTCGTTATGAACGTATCGCTGAAGTTGCAAAAAAACATGGGCTAGAAATTAATGCGAATAATGTGAAAGGCCTAAAGTAAGGCAAATAGGTGTGAAGAAAAGATGAAGAGAAATATGACCAAATTTCATACCAATAAGGGAGCAGGTTATTTTATGATATTTTTCCTCCTGCTCTTTTTGCTGTTATTAGCCCGATTTTTTTACATACAAGTAACAGGAACAGTGGACAATCATGATTTGAAAAAACTTGCTGAACAGAAACATAGTAAAAAAGGTGTTCTCGAAGCGAATCGAGGAACAATTTATGACCAAAATGGTCATGTGCTAGCACAAGACGCAAATTCCTATAGAATGGTAGCGGAATTAAAAGGTGCTAAGCCTGTTGAGGATAAAGAGGATACTGCAAAGAAAATCGCTGGAGTACTCGGAACGGGTGAAGATGCGATCTTAGCCGCTTTAAATAAAGATAGAAGTCAAGTGGAATTTGGAACATTAGGTAAGGGCTTGACGAAAGAAAAGAAAGAACAAATAGAAGCATTGAAATTGCCAGGAATCTCTTTTATCACCGAAAATGCGAGAGTGTATCCAAACGGTGATTTCGCATCTTACGTCATAGGTCATGCCAGCCCTGATGAGAATGGAATCGCAGTAGGTCAATTTGGCTTAGAAAAGAGTTTGGATAAGTATTTAGGTGCTTCTAATGGTGAGGTAGCTTATACAGGGGACCGTAAAGGTGTATCTCTTGATGGTGGAAAGGTGAATGTAAAGGCGCCTAAAAATGGAGATAATGTGTATTTAACGCTTGACCAACGTATTCAAAGTTATTTAGAAGACGCAATGAAAGAAGCGAGTAAACATTATGAACCAGAAAATTTAATTGGAATTGTTGCGGATCCAAAGACGGGGAAAATATTAGCGATGTCTAGTAAACCTGGTTATGATCCGAACCAGGGAAAGATGAATTATTATTATAACGACGCAATTGCAAATGCATTTGAACCGGGATCAACAATGAAGATTTTCACGTTAGCGGCGGCCATTAATGAAGGTGTATACAATGGGCAAGACTTTTATCAGTCTGGTACATATCAAGTTGGTAATCGCAAAATAAAAGATCATAACGGCGGTGCTGGATGGGGTTCTATTACTTTCGATGAAGGGGTAGAGCGCTCTTCAAACGTAGCATTTGCAATTTTAGGTGATCAAAAACTTGGTCCAGATCGTTTCCGAAAATATATTCATAATTTTGGATTAGATGAAAAAACAAACATTGATTTACCTAGTGAAGGGTCAAATACAATTTTATTTGATCAACAAATACAACAAGTAACAACAGCGTTTGGACAAGGTTCTACAGTTACACCAATTCAACTTGTACAAGCTGCAACAGCGATTGCAAATGATGGGAAAATGATGAAACCTTATACAATTGATAAAATTGTGGATCCAATAACAGGTAAAGTACAGCTAGAGCATAAGCCAGAAGAAGTAGGAAAACCTGTTTCCAAAGAGACAGCAGCGCAAGTAAGGCAATTACTAGAACGTGTTGTTACATCACCGAAAGGAACAGGAACTGCATATAAAGTTGATGGGTACTCAGTCGGGGGGAAAACAGGTACAGCACAAATTCCTGACGGGAAAGGTGGCTATATGACGGGAAGAGAGAATTATATATTCTCATTCTTGGGTATGGCACCGATGGACGATCCGCAACTTGTTGTGTATGTGTCCGTTAAACAACCAAAATTAAAAGATGATGAAAACGGGGCTAAACCTTTAGCAGATATCTTTAAATATGTAACGAAAAATAGCTTAGAGTACTTAAAGATTAAGCCGAATGAAGTAAAAGACCCGAAAAAATATGTGAAAGAACAACAAACTGTCGTTCCAGATGTAACCGGAAAAACGATGGAAGAAGCGAAAAAAACAATTGATAAAGCAAAACTTCGTCCAATCGTATTAGGTGAAGGTAAAGTGCAGCAGCAAGTGCCAAAAGCAACTGAACAAACATTAAAGGGTGATCGAGTCTTCTTAGTAGGAGATAAACCTACAATGCCAAATATACAGGGATGGGCACTGCGTGATGTTATGAATTTAGCAAAAACATTAAAGCTTAACTTAAAACCTTCTGGTACAGGATATGTAACTGAGCAAAGTGTAGCGGAAGGGACATTGTTGCAACCTGGTACAGAATTAGGTGTAACACTCGTACCACCACTTGAACCGCAGCAAGAAGCAGAAAAGCCATAATGTTAATAGGGAAGAAGTTCTAATTAAATAAGTACAAGCATATATTGGAACAAGCTAGGCGTAAGGGAGGCTTGTTCCAATATGCGTGTATCAAATGTAACAGTTAGAAAACGACTTATTTTTATACTTATATCGGGTATACTCATTTTCACCATTATCGATATTCGTCTTGGATATGTGCAATTTTTTCTTGGAAATATGTTAACGGATCGTGCGAAGGATTCATGGAGTCGTAATATTACTTTTGAACCAGAGCGAGGGAAAATTTTAGATCGAAATGGTGTGGAGCTTGCTACAAATAAAAGTGCACCGACCGTCTTTGTTGTGCCGAGGCAAATTGAAAAACCAGCAGAGACTGCAGAGAAGTTAGCTGCAGTATTAGGTGTGGAAAAAGATGATGTTTATAAGCGGATTACAAAAAAAGAATCGATTGTAAGGCTTGATAAAGGCGGAAGGAAAATATCGCATGACAAAGCGAAAGAAGTACGCGGATTAAGTTTAAAGGGTGTGTACATCGCAGAGGATTCTATCCGGTACTATCCATTCGGTAATTTTTTATCACACGTATTAGGATTTGCGGGCAGTGATAATCAAGGGCTTATGGGACTAGAGAAATATTATGATAAAGAGCTAAATGGTGATAAAGGTCATGTGCGATTTTTTGCAGACGCGAAAGGACAGAGAATGCCTAACGTTGGAGATGATTTCAAAAAACCAGAAGCCGGCTTGAATTTAGGATTAACAATTGATTCACGCATTACGAGGATTATGGAAAGAGAAATGAATATTGCGGAATCAACGTACAATCCTGACGGTATGATAGCAATTGCAATGAATCCGAAAAATGGTGAAATTTTAGGTATGTCAAGTCGACCAAGTTTTGATCCAGCAGATTTCCAAAGTGTTTCTCCGGAAGTATATAACAGAAACTTACCTGTATGGAGTACGTATGAGCCGGGGTCAACATTTAAGATTATTACATTAGCTGCAGCCTTGAATGAAAATTTAGTAGACTTAGAGAAAGATACATTTTATGATGATGGGGCAGCTGAAGTTGGTGGAGCTAGATTGCGGTGTTGGAAAGCTGGAGGCCATGGTAGCCAAACGTTTTTAGAGGTAGTTCAAAACTCTTGTAACCCAGGATTTATTGAACTCGGTGATCGTCTTGGTAAAGATCGATTGTTTAAATACATTCGCAATTTCGGGTTTGGACAGAAGACCGGAATTGACTTACAGGGTGAAGGTAGCGGGATTTTATTTAATTTAGATAAAGTTGGTCCAGTCGAGCAAGCGACGACTTCATTTGGGCAAGGTGTTTCTGTTACACCGATTCAACAAGTAGCAGCTGTAGCGGCCGCTGTAAATGGTGGAACTTTGTATCAGCCATATATAGCGAAGGAATTTATTGATCCGAAGAATAATCAAGTTGTCAGCAAAAAGACACCTGTTGCGAAAAGGGAAGTTATTTCCAAGGAAACTTCAGAGAAAGTTCGTTACGCATTAGAGAATGTTGTAGCGAAAGGTTCGGGTAAAGGGGCTTATATTGATGGATATCGTGTAGGTGGAAAAACTGGAACTGCTCAAAAGGTGAAAGATGGAAAATATTTAGATAATAACTATATTGTATCATTTATCGGTTTTGCTCCAGCTGACGATCCGCAAATTGTTGTTTATGTAGCAGTGGATAATCCAAAAGGAGTCACTCAATTTGGTGGAGTTGTAGCAGCACCTATTGTTGGGAATATTCTTCGTGACGCACTTCCTGTAATGGGAGTGGAACCGAGAAAAGAGCAAGTTGAGAAAGAATATAAATGGGGCGATACACCAACTGTGGAAGTTCCGAATTTAATTGGTATGAAAAAGAAAGATTTACAAACGCAACTTGTAGACTTGAAGCTTGATATAAGTGGTGATGGTGGGAAAGTAATTAAACAATCACCAGAAGCAGGAGCTAAAGTAAAAGAGGGTTCAAAAGTTAGAATTTACTTCGGGAATTAAAGGTAACTGATTGTGTTTTATGGTACAATTGGTGGAAGTGAGTTCTTTATAGAAAAATTGCTTTATTTGAGACGATAAGTGTCTCATTAATAAATAAATCTATTGATTAGACTATAGTAGCACTTACCTCCTATTTTTATATAACTAGGAGGTAACGTGTTACTTGCTAAAATAAGAGATAAATAAACAATGTAGAGAGGGTTTAGTGAAATGAAGTTGCATACACTTGTATCATGTTTGCATGATTTTCCAGTTGTTCCAACAGAAAATCCAGAAATAACATCTATTGAAGCGGATTCACGCAAAGTGAAAGAGGGAAGCTTATTTATATGTATGAAAGGATATACGGTTGATAGCCATGACTTTGCTAAGCAAGCAGCCGCACAAGGAGCGGCTGCTATTGTTGCGGAAAGACCAATTGATGTTGACGTTCCAGTTGTACTTGTGAAAAATACTTTTCGTTCGCTAGCGGTTTTAGCTGATTATTTTTATGGCCAACCAACACACAAGTTACATTTAATCGGTATTACAGGTACAAATGGAAAGACAACAACATCGCATATTATGGATGAAATTATGCGCGCACATGGTCATAAAACAGGGCTAATTGGAACGATTAATATGAAAATCGGTGATGAAACATTTGAGGTGAAAAATACAACACCGGATGCACTAACACTTCAACAGACATTTTCAAAAATGGTTGAACAAGGTGTGGATAGCACAGTAATGGAAGTTTCGTCTCATGCTTTAGATCTTGGCCGTGTACACGGGTGCGATTATGATGTTGCAGTATTTACGAATTTAACACAAGATCATTTAGACTATCATAAAACGATGGAAGAATATAAACATGCGAAAGGGTTGCTTTTCGCACAGCTTGGCAATAGTTATCATCATAATCGTGAAAAATACGCTATATTAAACAGTGATGATCCAGTAGCAGAAGAGTATATGAGAAGTACAGCAGCTACTGTTGTAACATACGGTATAGATGTTGCAAGCGACATTATGGCACGAGATATCGTAATGACGAGTGGCGGTACAACATTTACACTTGTAACACCGTATGAAACTGTAAATGTTACGATGAAATTAATTGGTAAGTTTAATGTATACAACGTGTTAGCTGCTACAGCAGCAGGTCTTGTTTCAGGAGTGAGCTTACAAACAATTATTGATGTAATTAAAGAGCTTGCTGGCGTTCCTGGACGTTTTGAAGTTGTTGATGGTGGACAAAATTACACAGTTATTGTTGACTATGCGCATACACCTGATAGCTTAGAGAACGTACTAAAAACAGCAAAACAGTTTGCAAAAGGCGATGTATATTGTATCGTTGGTTGCGGTGGTGATAGAGATAGAACGAAAAGACCAATAATGGCAAGTGTCGCAACCGAATATGCAACTCACGCAATTTATACATCAGATAATCCAAGAAGTGAAGATCCGAAGGCTATTTTAGATGATATGGTAAATGATGTAAATGGGAATAATTATGAAGTAATTGTCGATCGAAAAGAAGCGATACGTTCCGCTATCTCGAAAGTAAAAGCAGAAGATATTATTATTATTGCTGGTAAAGGGCATGAAACGTATCAAATTATTGGTAAAGAAGTTCATCATTTTGACGATCGTGAAGTTGCTAAAGAAGCAATCACGGAGCGTTTAAACAACGAAGTGTAACAGCATGAGAGGAGGACTACATGTGCTTGAACAAGGTTTATTAGTAACGGCTGGGGTAGCATTCTTAATTTCTGTTGCCCTTTCGCCATTATTTATTCCATTTTTAAGAAAGTTAAAGTTCGGACAGAGTATTCGTGACGAAGGACCGAAGTCACACCAAAAGAAATCAGGGACACCAACGATGGGTGGTATTGTCATATATGTATCTATGATGGTGACTACGCTTATTATGGCGATTAAATTTAACAATTTAGGTGCAGAAGTATCATTGTTATTATTAGTTACATTTGGGTACGGATTAATCGGATTTTTAGATGACTACATAAAAGTAGTAAAGAAAAGAAATCTTGGTTTAACATCAAAACAAAAATTGATTGGTCAGCTTGTAATTGCTATTGCGTTCTTTTTAATTGGAAAAGGGCAAGCATTTCACACGTATATCATGATTCCAGGAACTGATGTTAAATTTGAATTAGGCTGGGCGTATTTTGTTCTCGTATTATTTATGCTTATTGGTGGATCAAATGCGGTTAATTTAACAGATGGTTTAGATGGTTTATTATCAGGAACAGCTGCTATTGCATTCGGAGCATTTAGTATTATTGCTGTAGCTCAAGAACAATTTGGGGTAGCGATTTTCTGTATGGCAGTCGTAGGAGCTGTACTTGGCTTTTTAGTATTCAATGCGAATCCAGCGAAAGTATTTATGGGGGATACTGGTTCTCTAGCTTTAGGTGGTGCTATCGCAGCTGTAGCGATTTTGTTAAAACAAGAATTGTTACTCGTTATTATTGGCGGTGTATTCGTAGCGGAAACTTTATCTGTTATTATCCAAGTTATTTCGTTCAAAACAACAGGAAAGCGTGTCTTTAAAATGAGTCCATTACATCATCATTATGAATTATGTGGTTGGTCAGAGTGGCGCGTTGTTGTAACGTTTTGGTCTGTAGGATTTTTATTAGCTGTGCTAGGAATTTATATCGGGGTGTGGATGTAATTGAAAACTGTAACTGAATATCAAAATAAAAATGTTCTTGTATTAGGTATTGCTAAAAGTGGTTATGCAGCAGCTACTTTATTAAAAAAATTAGGGGCAAACGTCATTGTAAATGATGGGAAACCATTAGCGGGTAATGTGCTTGCAGCTGAGTTACAAGCGGAAGGAATGGATGTTGTATGTGGTGGACATCCATTAGAATTGCTGGAGAGAAACATTTCACTTGTCGTAAAAAATCCAGGAATTCCATATTCTAATCCACTCTTAGTGGCGGCGAAAGAAAAACAAATTCCAATTGTAACTGAGGTTGAATTAGCATATTCCATTTCAGCAGCACCGTTTGTTGGGATTACGGGATCTAACGGTAAAACAACAACGACAATGTTAACGTTTGAAATGTTAAAAGAAGGACAAAAGCACCCAGTTATTGCGGGGAATATAGGTACTGTAGCTTGTGAAGTTGCACAATTGGCGAAGGGAAATGAAGTTGTCGTTACGGAACTTTCATCGTTTCAATTGATGGGAGTGGAATCGTTCCAACCAAAAATTGCAGCCTTTTTAAATTTATTTGAAGCGCATTTAGATTATCACGGGACGAAGAAAGAGTATGGTTTGGCGAAAGCGAATATTTTCAAAAACCAAACTGAAACAGATTATAGTATAATTAACGCAGATGATGCAGATGTCATGGCGTTATCGGCATATAGTAAAGGACAGAAAGTATTATTTTCGACGACGAAAGAAATTGAAGATGGTGCGTATATAAAAGATAACGCTCTTTATTTTAAAGGCGAAAAAGTAGTTAAAGTAAGTGATATTGTTTTACCTGGTAAGCACAATTTAGAAAATATTTTAGCAGCAATGAGTATTGCTAAATTACTAGGTGTTTCTAATGAAGCAATTACTGCTGTGTTAAAAAGTTTTACAGGTGTAAAACATCGCTTAGAATATGTAACAACGATTAATAATCGTAAATTTTATAATGATTCAAAAGCGACGAATATGCTAGCGACAGAAAAAGCATTATCTGCATTTACACAACCGATTGTATTATTGGCTGGTGGACTTGATCGTGGTAATGAATTTGATGATTTAATTCCATATTTTAAACATGTCAAAGCGATTGTGACATTTGGACAAACTGCACCAAAATTAGTAAGAGCGGCAGAAAAAGCAGGATTAGATGTAATTGAAAGTGTCGATACTTTAGATGATGCAGTAGTGAAAGCTTATGCTCATTCTACCGATGGTGATGTTATTCTTCTTTCACCAGCATGTGCAAGCTGGGATCAATTTAAAACATTTGAAGAAAGAGGAGACATTTTTATACAAGCTGTGCATAAACTTATATAAAGTAAATCAAAACATCAGTAGGCTAACACCTACTGATGTTTTGTTACATAGGGCAAAAGGTTCTGCCCAAAGAGGTGGTGTTCATGGGTAATGAAGAAAACGCCTGATTTTATTCTCATCATCGTTACACTTGCGTTGTTAACAATCGGAATGATTATGGTTTATAGTGCGAGTGCGGTTTGGGCCTCTTATAAAATGGGGGATTCATTCTTTTTTGCAAAAAGACAATTGTTATTTGCAAGTCTTGGGGTAGTAGCTATGTTTTTTCTAATGAAAATTGATTATTGGGTGTGGCGTACGTATTCAAAAGTAATTTTACTAGTTTGTTTCGTTCTTCTTATTCTCGTTCTTATTCCTGGAGTAGGTCTCGTTCGTGGAGGGGCGCGAAGTTGGATTGGAATCGGGGCATTTTCTATCCAACCGTCAGAGTTTATGAAATTCGCGATGATTATTTTCTTAGCAAAATTTTTAGCGGAACGACAAAAATTAATTACATCTTTTAAACGAGGTTTACTACCGGCTCTTAGTTTTGTATTTCTTGCTTTTGGGATAATTATGTTACAGCCAGATCTTGGTACGGGAACGGTAATGATTGGGACATGTATTATTATGATATTTATTTCGGGAGCAAGGGTCTTTCACTTTGCAATGTTTGGTTTGCTTGGCGCAGCGGGATTTGTAGGGTTAATTGCATCAGCGCCATATCGAATGAAACGCATCACATCATATTTAGATCCGTGGTCGGATCCGCTCGGAAGTGGATTTCAAATTATCCAATCGTTACTCGCAATTGGACCTGGTGGTTTATTTGGGCTTGGACTTGGACAAAGTAGACAAAAATTTCTTTATTTACCTGAACCACAAACAGACTTTATATTTGCAATCTTATCCGAGGAATTAGGTTTTATTGGTGGTTCATTTGTGTTATTATTATTTAGTCTATTATTATGGCGTGGGATTCGTATAGCATTAGGAGCGCCAGATTTATATGGTACGTTTTTAGCAGTAGGTATTGTGGCGATGATTGCGATTCAAGTAATGATTAATGTTGGTGTTGTAACAGGACTGATGCCTGTTACCGGTATTACTTTGCCATTTTTAAGTTATGGTGGATCAAGTTTGACCTTAATGTTAATGGCAGTAGGTGTATTATTGAATATAAGTCGCCATTCTCGCTATTAAACCCTGTTTAAAAGACAGGGTTTTTCGTGTGTGTGTGAAAATACAATATGTATATAGAAATAAATACGATTGAATAAGAACAGGGAAGTGGAGGAATCAGTAGTGCGAGTATTAGTAAGTGGTGGGGGTACTGGAGGACATATTTATCCAGCTCTTGCTTTGATTAGAGAAATAAAAAAACTAAATCCGGAAGCAAGATTTTTATACATTGGTACAGAGAATGGATTAGAGAGTACCATCGTACCGAAAGCGGGTATTCCGTTCCAATCTATTGTTATAAGTGGGTTTAAACGAAAAATATCTCTTGATAATGTAAAAACCGTGATGCGTTTCCTAAAAGGTGTTCAAGATAGTAAACGATATATTCGTCGTTTTAACCCTGATATTGTGATTGGTACGGGTGGATACGTATGTGGGCCAGTTGTATATGCTGCGGCTAAATTAGGTATTCCGACTATTGTCCATGAACAAAATAGTGTACCTGGTGTAACGAATAAATTTTTAAGTCGTTATGTCGATAAAGTTGCAGTTTGTTTTGAAGCAGCTGCAGAACATTTTCCACAGTCAAAAGTGGTTATGACAGGTAATCCACGTGCATCAGAAGTAATGGACCAAAATGGAATGAAAGGAAAACGTTCGGTAGGACTATCCCTTTCTAAAAAATCCGTGCTTATTTTTGGTGGGAGCCGCGGGGCTAGACCGATTAACGATGCTTTTGTAGAAGCGATTGAACAATTTGGGAATAAAAGTTACGAAGTATTATATGTAACAGGCGAAGTACATTATGATAAAGTTATGGAAGCCGTGAAACAAAAAGGAAATCCGAATAATGTTATTATTAAACCTTTTATTCATAATATGCCAGAGGTACTGACGGGTGTAGATCTTGTTGTTTCAAGGGCAGGGGCTACAACGCTTGCAGAATTAACAGCGTTAGGAAAGCCGAGTGTATTAATTCCAAGTCCGTACGTAACAAATAACCATCAAGAAAAAAATGCACGATCAGTTGTTGATAAAGGAGCAGCTAAAATGCTACTTGAAAAAGATTTAACATCTGAAACGCTTATTCGTGACATTGATGAGGTTTTATTGGATACACAAACATTACAAAATATGAAACTGGCTACTAAGCAACTTGGTATTCCAGATGCAGCAAATAAGCTATATGAAGTAATGAACAAGCTTATTAAAAAATAACATTAGGTGAACGCCCCGCATATTACTGTAATAAGGAGACTTGATATGGGGGAGATTGTCTATGGAACAATTAGTAAAAGAGCTTTTAGAAGCAAATGTTGGTCGCGTGTTAGTTAATGAACCGTTAGCGCGTTACACGACTATGAAAATAGGCGGACCAGCTGATATTTTAATTGTACCAAAGCATGTTGCTGGTATTGAGAAGACTCTAGAGTTAGTAAAGAAGTACAAGACAGGGTGGACTGCAATTGGTCGTGGTTCAAATCTTCTCGTATCTGATCAAGGTATAGAAGGTGTGGTTATTCGTTTAGGAGAAGGATTAGACCATTTAGAAGTCGAAAAACATAGAGTAAGAGTCGGTGCTGGATATCGCCTTATTAAATTGTCAACTTTACTTAGTCGACAGGGATTAGCGGGCTTGGAATTTGCAAGTGGTATTCCAGGAAGTGTTGGCGGTGCAGTGTATATGAATGCAGGCGCTCATAAGTCCGACATATCGAGTGTATTAACGAAAGCTCGTATTTTGTTTGACAATGGAACAATTAATTGGTTGACGAATACCGAAATGGGCTTTTCTTATCGCACATCTGTATTGCAAATGAAACGCCCTGGTATTGTTTTGGAAGCTGAATTCCAATTGGAGGTAGGCGAACGCGAGGGAATTGTAAGAAGCATGCAAAAGAATAAAGAGTATCGCCGTGAAACGCAGCCTTGGAATCACCCTTGTGCAGGAAGTATATTTCGAAATCCAGTCCCTTATTTTGCAGGAGATTTAATAGAAAAATCAGGGCTTCGTGGCTATAAGATAGGTGGAGCTCAAATTTCTGAAATGCATGGGAATTTTATTGTTAATACTGGTGTGGCATCAGCGCAAGATGTATTAGACTTAATCGCATTGGTAAAGCGTACAATTAAAGATAAATTTGGTGTTGATATGCATACAGAAGTAGAAATAATTGGAAGATAACGGTTGTTCGTTCCGCTCATTATCATTTATGTTATAATAAGAAGATAAGAACGGCATGAGGAACATGCCGTTCTTTATGTTACATAGGGGGATCGTACATGAAAAATAGTAAAGTGATTAAACTACAAGATCGTGTACCAAAATTAAAGAATCAAAATAAAAAAAATAAGAAACCTGTTAATCATCGGTTAATTTTATACATATCGATTTTATTTTTATTAGTACTCTTTTTAATTTATTTTCGGTCTCCGCTTAGTAATATAAAAAAGATAAGTGTCTTTGGAAATCATTATATGACAGATGAACAAGTTATGAAGGAATCAGGTGTGACATATGAAACGAGTTATTTCCGAGTAACAGCACATAAAGCAGAAGAAAACTTAACGAAACGAAAAGAAATTAAAGAGGTAAATGTAAAAAAACGTTTCCCAAACAAAATTGATGTTCATATCGAAGAATATTTAACAATTGGCTATATAAACAAAGATGGGAAATTACAACCGTTATTAGAAAATGGGAAAACACTCGATGTACTTCCGAACGGAAAGCTTCCAGTTGCAGCACCAATTTTTGAACCATTTAAAGAGGAAAAAATGAAGGAATTAATTGCAGAACTAGAAAAATTAACGCCAACTATTTTAAGGTCTATTTCTGAAATTCGTTATACACCAACGAACGCAAATGAAGATCATCTTACTTTATATATGAATGAAGGATATGAAGTGAGCACCACTATTCAAAATTTCGCAAAGCGAATGGAAGCTTATCCACTTATTTTAAAAACAATTGAACCTGGTAAGAAGGTTTTAATTGACTTAGAAGTGGGTGCATATACGAAGGAACTAGGTGCTGAAGAAAAGAAAGAATAGAATGATAGTTTTTACTGCGTTATTACGTATGAAATGAAACAAACGTTCTTTTATATGGATGCTAATTTGCAAGAATGCTTAATTTGATGAAAAAAATGTAAATTTTCTTAGATTCATACTAGGATTGGTACAAGTTTCACTTTTCTACAAGTACATCTTAGTGTAGACTTATACTTGGCGGTAATCTTTACACTTGAAATATAATTATTTCAAGATAGAGCAGTTATTCACAGGTTACTGCGATATTCTTAAATGAATGTTAAATAAAAATAAGAAAAATATAGGGTTAAAAAAGGGAAACGTATAAAGACGTTGAATATTTTTCTTATAAATAGTAAAGTTGCGATTGTTGTTCCATATATTGAGTTGTATGGTATAAATAAAGAAGGAGGTGCCAAAGAATGAACAGCAATGAAATATATGTTAGTCTTGACATCGGTACATCCAATGTTAAAGTCATCATTGGTGAAATGGTTAATGATAGCTTAAACATTATTGGTGTTGGAAACGTAAAGTCAAATGGTTTGAAGAAGGGATCGATAGTTGATATAGATGAAACTGTTCGATCAATTAAAAAAGCAATTGAACAAGCTGAGCGCATGGTGGGTATCCACATTGAGCAAGTTGTAGTAGGTGTCAATGCAAACCAGGTACAGTTGCTCCCGTGTCACGGAGTAGTCGCTGTTTCAAATGAAGATCGTGAAATCGGGAATGAAGATGTCTTACGCGTTCTAGATGCAGCGCAAGTTGTGTCAATTGCTCCTGAACGTGAATTTATTGATGTGGTACCTCGACAGTTCATTGTAGACGGTCTTGACGAGATTAACGATCCACGCGGGATGATCGGTGTAAGATTAGAAATGGAAGGTACACTTATTACAGGCTCGAGAACTTTACTACATAACCTACTTCGTTGTGTAGAAAAAGCAGGTCTTGAAATTGTTGATATTTGTCTGCAACCTTTAGCGGCAGCGACAGTTGCGTTATCTTCGGATGAAAGAAATAGAGGGGTAGCCCTTGTTGATATGGGCGGAGGATCTACAACCTTATCTATTTTTAAAGATGGAGAGTTGCAAGCAACGAGCGTATTGCCATTAGGTGGAGATCATATAACGAAGGATATAGCGATTGGGCTGAAAACTTCAACAGAAAATGCAGATCAAATTAAGCTGAAATATGGACATGCTTTTTATGATACAGCATCTGAAGAAGAGATGTTTACGGTTCCTATTATGGGAAGCGATCAAACAGAACAATATTCTCAGTTGGAATTATCGGATATAATAGAGGCTCGTGTAGAGGAAATTTTAATGTTTGTTCAAGATGAAGTGCATAAGTTAGGAGTAAAGCAAGCTGCTTCTGGATATGTACTAACTGGTGGGATAGCTTCTATGCCAGGTGTTCTTGATCTTGCATACGATATTTTACATGAAAATGTTCGTATAGCAACTCCTGATTATATTGGTGTTCGTGAGCCTCAATATACAAGTGGAGTTGGATTAATTAAACATTCTTATCAAAAAGCTAAATTACGTGGGAAAAATGTGCAGGAAAAGCAAGAACATTTTGAACCAGTACCAGCACCAATGCCGGTACAACAGCAACCTGCGAAACAAAAAACTCGTAATCAAAACAATACTAATCAAAATGATGACCGCATGATGTCAAAAGTAAAACGTGCATTCCGTTATTTATGGGATTAAAATTGGACACGAAAAATGAGGTTCTAGGGGGATTTCGACATGTTAGAGTTTGATACTACTCAAGATCAATTAGCGAATATAAAAGTTATCGGTGTCGGCGGTGGTGGAAACAATGCTGTAAACCGTATGATTGAACACGGTGTACAAGGTGTAGACTTTATCGCTGTGAATACTGATGCACAAGCATTAAATCTATCAAAAGCTGAAACGAAAATGCAAATTGGTGGAAAATTAACGCGTGGACTTGGTGCAGGCGCAAACCCTGAAGTAGGGAAAAAAGCTGCAGAAGAAAGTAAAGAACAGATTCAAGAAGCGCTTCGTGGCGCGGATATGGTCTTCGTAACTGCTGGTATGGGCGGCGGAACTGGAACTGGTGCAGCTCCAGTTGTTGCTCAAGTTGCAAAAGAACTAGGCGCGTTAACAGTTGGTGTTGTAACACGTCCATTTACATTTGAAGGGCGTAAACGTGCAACTCAAGCTGCATCTGGTATTGCGTCATTTAAAGAAAATGTAGATACACTTATCGTAATTCCAAATGATCGCTTATTAGAGATTGTTGATAAAAATACGCCAATGTTAGAAGCGTTCCGTGAAGCAGATAACGTATTACGTCAAGGGGTTCAAGGTATTTCTGATTTAATTGCTACACCAGGTCTAATTAACTTAGACTTTGCAGACGTAAAAACAATTATGTCTAATAGAGGTTCTGCTTTAATGGGTATCGGTTCTGGTAATGGTGAAAATCGTGCTGCTGAAGCTGCGAAAAAAGCGATTTCTAGTCCATTACTAGAAACATCTATTGATGGAGCTCAAGGTGTTATTATGAACATTACGGGCGGCGCAAACTTAAGTTTATATGAAGTACAAGAAGCAGCAGACATTGTAGCTTCAGCTTCGGATCCAGAAGTAAATATGATCTTCGGTTCTGTTATTAATGAAGGATTAAAAGATGATATCGTTGTCACTGTAATTGCAACTGGTTTTGATGATAGTGCTTCGACACAACCACCAAAACCAATTATCCGTCCGACTGCGAATCACACGCAACAGCAACAACAACCAGTAGCTCAACCTTCAAAACAACGTGAAGTTAAGCGTGAAATGAAACGTGAAGAGCCGGTTGTGCATGATCGTCATACTGATTCAGATGACATCGATATTCCAGCATTCTTACGTAACCGTCGTAGACGATAAAAGAAAAGGAGCTTTCATGCTCCTTTTTTTTGTTGTCTAAATGGAAAAGATCTGCTAAGCAGATCTTTTTTTATTATTTTGCATATGGAGAGCCCGGTCCTATTTTTAAACCATAAGCTGTGATAAATAACTTGAAACTTTAATTAGTCGGGGGTGTTCATCCAAAAATGATTGTTAGCCCGAATTCCACTTAACTTCTGTACTTTTTTATAGCTGAATTTTGAGGCGGTGTCTTACTGCCCGCAAATAGCAAGATAAACTTTGTATATATATAATTCAATTATTATGTATACAAGTAAAAAATTTATATTATTCTATGAAAAATACACTTTTATTTTTTACCGACAGATTATGTCTAGAAATCACAAAATAACAAAAAAATCCCTCCACCAATTGACACACTTTCCTATTGGATATGCATTATACTAGTCTCAACTTAAAAAAAGAGGTGAATTGTTTGGTTGTTTACGCCGACATCGTTTGGTTGTTAAACGCCTGCATTGATTTTCTTTTACTTTTATTAACAGCCACCGTGTTAAAAAAGAGAATCAAAAGATGGAGGCTTGTGTTAGGGGCATTTATAGGTTCAACTATTGTTATTTTCGCCTTTACGCCTTTTGCTTCTATGATGACACATCCAATTATGAAACTATTGTACTCGTTACTTATTGTGTATACAGCATTTGGGTTTTCGACATTTAGAAATTATACACAAACTGTTTTTACTTTCTATTTTGTAACCTTTATGGTTGGTGGAGGATTAATTGGAACGCATTACTTTTTGCAAACGAACGAAATGGTAAATGGATTAGTTCAATCTAAATCAGTTTCTTACGGTGATCCAATTAGTTGGGTATTTGTTATTTTTGGTTTTCCAGTAATTTATTATTTTTCTAAAAAGCGTATAGAAAGCGTAGAGGTCACAAAGATACACTATGATCAAATCGTGAAAGTGAAAATTCAATTAGCTGGAGAGGAACTAGAATTAGCAGGTCTAATTGATAGTGGGAACCAACTTTATGACCCGTTAACGAAAACACCCGTTATGATTATGCATATTTCATCATTAGAACATTGTTTGCCAGCTTGGTTAACAGAACAAATTTATTCCAAAACAGAAATTCCTCAAATACCAGAAAATGATTCTGGATGGGCGACGAGACTACGTTTAATTCCTTTCCGAGCAGTAGGAGTAGAGAATCAATTTTTATGGGCAATTAAGCCAGATTGTGTGCGAGTTTATCATGAAGGTAGTTCGGTTGTTGTAAACAAAGTACTGATTGGATTAAATACACAACAATTATCTACTAATGGAGAGTATCAATGCATTGTACATCCGAAAATGTTGATTTCGCAAAAGATGGTAATTGCTTAATTATGAGAGGCGGGATAATATGGTGAAATTTAAATTTTATTTGGTATACCTTTGGTATAAAGTATTGCTGAAATTAGGAATTAAGACCGATGAAATTTATTATATTGGTGGAAGTGAAGCGTTGCCACCGCCGTTAACGAAAGAAGAAGAGGCAGTTCTTTTGAATAAATTACCAAATGGAGATCAAGCTGCGAGGTCGATGCTTATTGAACGTAACCTAAGGCTTGTTGTATATATAGCAAGAAAATTTGAAAATACAGGGATCAATATTGAGGATTTGATTAGTATAGGAACAATTGGTCTTATTAAGGCAGTGAATACATTTAATCCAGAAAAGAAAATTAAATTAGCAACATATGCATCTCGTTGTATAGAAAATGAAATTTTAATGCATTTGCGTCGAAATAATAAAAATCGTTCGGAAGTTTCTTTTGATGAACCGCTTAACATTGATTGGGACGGAAATGAACTGTTATTATCAGATGTTTTAGGTACAGATGATGACATTATTACAAAAGATTTAGAAGCTACTGTAGATCGTCATCTTTTAATGAAAGCATTGCATCAATTAAATGACCGTGAAAAACAAATTATGGAGCTTCGGTTTGGACTCGCTGGTGGCGAAGAGAAGACACAAAAAGATGTGGCTGATATGCTTGGAATTTCACAGTCTTATATTTCTCGCTTGGAAAAAAGGATTATAAAAAGATTACGAAAAGAATTTAATAAAATGGTGTGAAGAATAAGACCAGTCGGTATCTAGGCTGGTCTTATTCTTTTTTTGTGCATTAGGAAATATGATATTTGTGAAAAATGATGGAAAAACCGTATGCATAAAATCCCCTTCAAAGGAAATACTTTACACTGTACAGCAACTCCCGATAGGAGGGAACACTTTGACGAGAAACAAAGTAGAAATTTGCGGTGTTGATACAGCTAAACTTCCAGTACTAAAAAATGAAGAGATGCGTAAATTATTTCGTGAAATGCAAAGTGGAGAGATAAGCGCCAGAGAGAAATTAGTGAATGGAAACTTACGTCTTGTACTGAGCGTCATCCAAAGATTTAATAACAGAGGAGAATATGTTGATGATTTATTTCAAGTTGGTTGCATTGGACTTATGAAATCCATTGATAACTTTGATTTAGGCCAAAATGTAAAATTTTCAACGTATGCTGTGCCGATGATTATTGGGGAAATACGCAGATATTTGCGTGATAACAATCCAATTCGCGTATCTCGCTCATTACGAGATATTGCGTATAAAGCGTTGCAAGTAAGAGAAAAATTGATTGCTGAAAATTCAAAAGAACCAACAGCAATGGATATTGCGAAAGTTCTTGAAGTGACACATGAAGAGATTGTTTTTGCACTAGATGCGATTCAAGATCCGGTTTCATTATTTGAACCGATTTATAACGATGGAGGAGATCCTATCTTTGTTATGGATCAATTAAAGGATGAAAAACAAAAGGACGAGCAGTGGGTTGAAGAACTGGCGTTGAAAGAAGGAATGAAGCGTTTAAATGATCGTGAAAAAATGATTATTCGAAAACGTTTCTTTCAAGGAAAGACACAGATGGAAGTTGCCGAAGAAATTGGGATTTCTCAAGCGCAAGTATCGCGTTTGGAGAAGTCTGCTATTAAGCAAATGAATAAGACGATTCAAGGATAAGGTCCTCACCAGTTATGGTGAGGCCTTTTTTATATATAATATTTTGCGCTCATAGTAGATTGGGTAGGTTCATATAATGAAAATAAAATGGATGTTCTATTAGTAGCGGTTATATACTGTTTATCCGCTTCGAAATTAGGCTGAAGTAAAAAGTTAGATGGAAGCGGGACTGCCCGTAAAAGTCCGATTGGCATGGGTTAATAATCAGTAGGGATGGGGATAATCCCACTGATTAAGGTTTCACTTTATTTGAGAGCGTACTTACGATTCATGATATAAGGGAGAGGATGAATATGATACGGATTTCGGAGTTTCAAATGAAGGATGTTGTAAATGTTTCAGATGGAAAGAGGCTTGGGAATATTGGAGATATTGATATTGATATAGACACAGGAAAGATTAGGGCGGTTATTATTTCTAAGCAGGCACGAATGCTTGGACTCTTTGGGAAGGAAGTAGAATTTGTGATTCCTTGGGAGCAAATTATGAAAATTGGAGAAGATGTCATACTTGTAAAAGTAGATCATGTTAATTCTGTAACAGAATCAATACAAACACCGACAATTTCATAAAGAATATTACAAATTCCTCTTTTTTTTCTGTTGTCATTATGAAAAAATAAAAGTATGGTAAAATAGACAGGAAGTACCATACTTTTTTCTGTTATTTTAATTAAAAGGAGCCGCTTTATGAGAGAACCATTTAAATATGTGGACGGTATACTGTATATACAAGGGTGGAAAGAACTTGGAAACATTACTGCTGGATTTACGACAAAAGATGGTGGAGTAAGTACAGGCTCCTTTCATGCGATGAATTTAGGATTACATGTGAATGATATCGTGGAGAATGTTCATGAAAACAGACGCATTTTAGCGAATAAGTTACAAAAACCATTAGAAAAATGGATTTGCTCTGAACAAGTTCATGACCATCATGTTGAGAAAGTAGGACTGCAAGAAAAAGGGAAAGGCGTTTATTCATATGAAGATGGTATTCCAAAAACGGATGGCATTTATACGACTAACAAAGATGTTCTCTTAACATCTTGTTACGCTGATTGTGTTCCGCTCTATTTTTATGCACCATCACATGATATGATAGGACTTGCGCATGCTGGGTGGAAAGGGACTGTAACAGAGATTGCGAAAGAAATGATTCAAAAGTGGAATGCAGAAGGTGTTTCAAGTGATGAAATTCATGTCGCAATTGGTCCTGCAATCGGATCATGTTGTTATGTTGTTGATGATCGTGTATTAACAGCAGCACAGCAAGTAGTAAACGGATCTGTTCCTCATAAAGTAATTTCTGATGGTCAGTATGCAATTAATTTAAAAGAAGTTAATCGTATATTATGTGTACAAGCAGGCATAAAAGAAGAACATATTGTAATGTCATCTCTTTGTACAAGCTGTGAAGAACAATTATTTTTCTCTCATCGTCGTGAGCAAGGTAAGACGGGGAGAATGTTGAGTTTCATAGGTTTTAAGGAGGAGTGAAGCAAGTGACAGTGCAAGGGAATTTAGTCGATGTAAACGAAGCAATTAAAGAATCTTGCGTACGAGCTGGACGTTCGATGAAAGATATTAAGCTCGTTGCAGTTACAAAAACTGTAGGGATTGAAAAAACAAGCGAAGTAATTGAAACAGGAATTATTGATTTAGGTGAAAATAGAAATGAAGGTTTCTTACAAAAATACGAGCATTTCGGTTCAAAAGTGAATTGGCATTTTATTGGATCATTGCAAACGAGAAAAGTAAAAGAAATCATTAATGAGATTGATTATTTACATTCATTAGATCGTCTTTCGCTTGCAAAAGAAATTCAAAAACGTGCTGATAAGAAAGTTAAATGCTTTATTCAAGTGAAAACATCATCTGAAGAATCAAAGCAAGGATTGGCGATAGAAGAAACAATTTCTTTTATTCAAAGTTTGCAAGAATTGGATAAGATTGAAGTGGTAGGATTAATGACAATGGCTCCGTTTACAGGAGAAGAGGAAGAGATTCGTCGCTGCTTTAAGGAATTGCGCATGCTACAGACAGAGGTGCAGGAGCTAGAATTATTACATGCACCATGTAAAGAATTATCAATGGGAATGTCAAATGATTACACGATTGCAATTGAGGAAGGCGCTACATATATTCGTTTGGGAACGGTTTTAGTAGGAAAAGCGTAGGAGGAAGGAGAAAGTTATTATGAGTTGGTCAAAAGTAAAATACTTCTTTTTTGACACACCGGAAGAAAAAGAAGCAGCTCAATATAGTTATGAAAAGGAGCAAACAGACATGAAAAAGCAACAAGATCCCCCAGAACAACAAGATGTTCCGTTTGCGAAAGTGCAACCGAAGCAAAATGTAGTGAGTATTGAAACAGCGAAGCAATCTTCAAAAGTTGTTTTACTAGAACCACGTACATATTCGGAAGCGCAAGGCATTTCGGATCACTTAAAAGGTAGACGAGCTGTTGTAATTAATTTGCAAAGAATGTCTACAGATCAAGCTGTACGTATCGTTGACTTTTTAAGTGGTACTGTATACGCTATAGGCGGGGATATTCAAAAAATAGGCCCGAAAACATTTATGTGTACACCTGAAAATGTTGATATCGTTGGTGCGATTTCAGAGTTATTCGGTGAAGAAGAAGAGACAAATATAAAGAGGTGGTAATACGCCATGACAACAGTTTTAACAGTGTTACTTACTGCTATCGAGATTTATTCGTGGGCACTAATTATTTACATTCTCCTATCATGGTTTCCTGGCGCAAAGGAATCGGCTTTTGGAGATTTTCTTGCGCGTATTTGCGAACCGTATTTAGAGCCGTTTAGGAGGTTTATTCCACCATTTGGTATGATTGATATTTCTCCACTTGTTGCTATTGTTGCCTTGAAACTTGCTAGAGGTGGTTTAGTGAGTTTATTCAACTATTTTTTATAGTGTGAGGTTAAATACATGAGCATCTATGAGCATTTTAGACCTGATGAAGAGGTCTTTGTGGATAAAGTATTAGAGTGGAAACAGGCTGCTGAGTATCATCAAGTCAAGTTAACAGATTTTCTTGATCCAAGACAGCAACAAATTGTTTCTATGGTAATAGGGCAAGGAGATGTAGCTGTACGGTTTGATGGTGCGATGCCTGAAGCCGAACGGAAAAGAGCACTAATTTATCCAGATTATCTAGAATTAAATGAAGAGGAATTTCAAGTAGAAGTATTAGAAATTGACTATCCTTCCAAGTTTTTTACGCTAGAACATAGGCAAATATTAGGTGCATTCATGTCGCTTGGTTTAACAAGGGAAAAATGTGGTGATATTTTGCTTCAAGAAGATCGTGCCCAAATTGCAGTTGCCAAAGAAGTTGTATCGTATATTGAAATGAACTTACAATCAATAGGGAAAATGAAAGTCACACTCTCTCCTATACAAGTAGAGAAAATTTTGCGTGTAGGTGAAAAATGGGGAGAAAAATCTGGGACTGTTTCGTCACTTCGTCTAGATGTTTTATTAGCTGAAATGCTACATATATCTAGGCAGAAGGTACAGCCTCTTATAAAAGGTGGCTTAGTAAAAGTCAATTGGAAAACAGTAGAGCAAACTTCGTATGAATGTTTTCCGGGGGATGTTTTCTCGGTTAGAGGGTATGGACGAAGTAAATTATTTTCTGTAGAAGGTAAAACGAAGCGCGACAAATGGAGAGTTTTGTATGGTATACTAAAATGATTGGTTTTTTAGAAGGAAATTCTCTTATTTTGTCGAAGAAAAGATATAATTGAAAGAGGAAATTTAGATAACTACTTGGAGGTGGCGTTGTGCCGTTAACACCATTAGATATTCATAACAAAGAATTTGGTCGCGGGTTTCGTGGCTACGATGAAGATCAAGTAAATGAGTTTCTTGATCAAATCATCAAAGATTATGAATTAGTCATTCGTGAGAAAAAAGCTTTAGAAGAAAAGGTTGCACAATTAGAAGGAAAGTTAGATCATTTTTCTAATATTGAAGATACGCTGAACAAATCTATCATTGTCGCACAAGAAGCTGCTGAAGAAGTGAAGCGTAATGCACAAAAAGAAGCAAAATTAATTGTACGTGAAGCAGAAAAAAATGCAGATCGTATCATTAATGAAGCGTTAGTGAAATCAAGAAAAGTTGCTTTTGATATTGAAGAGTTGAAGAAACAAGCGAAAGTATTCCGAACTCGTTTCCGTATGTTATTAGAAACACAACTTGAAATGTTAAACAACGATGATTGGGATAAACTAATTGAATTAGAAGACGAAGTGGACGAACTGTTGAAAAAAGAAGAAACAGTGTAAGCTTGACGTTTTTCTCATTATTACATATAATTTTAAACAGCATATTTATTAAGAAAAACGAAGATAGGGATAAGTACCTTTTTCATACCTTATATAGCGAACTGAGGATGGTGTAAGCTCAGGATAAGGAGATAATGGGAATATCACCCTGGAGTTCCGCGCTGAACAAATTTAGTAAGCGTAGGCGTATATTCGCGTTAAGAATATAAAGAGGACCTTATGCATTTGTATATGGTCTACTAGGGTGGTACCGCGGGAGACTTTCTCGTCCCTTTTTGGGGATGAGAGGTCTCTTTTTTATTCCCTTTTTTAAGGTCTGTCGTTTATATATTTAAGGAGGAATTGAGCATGGAGTACAAAAATACATTACTAATGCCAAAAACAGAATTCCCGATGCGTGGGAATTTACCGAAACGTGAGCCTGCAATGCAAGAAAAATGGGCTGAAATGAATATTTATGAAAAGGTACAAGAACATACGAAAGGCCGTCCTTTATTTGTACTACATGATGGACCTCCATATGCAAATGGTGACATCCATATGGGACACGCACTAAATAAAGTGTTAAAAGACTTTATTGTTCGTTTTAAATCAATGACTGGATACTGTGCACCATATGTACCAGGTTGGGATACACACGGTTTACCAATTGAGCAAGCTTTAACAAATAAAGGTGTAAAGCGTAAAGAAATGACAGTTGCTGAGTTCCGTAAGTTATGTGCAGAGTATGCATATGAGCAAGTGGAACGTCAACGTGAACAATTTAAGCGTTTAGGTGTACGTGCAGATTGGGATAATCCATATATTACTTTAGAGCCAGCTTATGAAGCACAACAAATTAAAGTGTTTGGTGACATGGCGAAAAAAGGTTATATCTATAAAGGACAAAAACCAGTTTACTGGTCTCCAACGAGTGAATCAGCTTTAGCAGAAGCTGAAATTGAATATCAAGATAAAAAATCAGCATCTATTTACGTAGCATTCCCTGTAAAAGATGGAAAGAACGTATTAGAAGGTGATGAGAAATACATTATTTGGACAACAACGCCTTGGACGTTACCTGCAAACTTAGGTATTTCTGTTCACCCAGAACTTGAATATGCTATTGTGAAAGTAAATGATGAGAAATATATCATCGCTTCTGAACTATTTGAGACAGTTGCAAAAACGTTAGAGTGGGAAAATGCTGAAGTTGTGAAAACGGTAAAAGGTAGCGAACTTGAGTATACAGTTGCAAAACATCCATTCTACGATCGTGACTCATTAGTTATGCTAGGAGAGCACGTAACAACAGATGCAGGTACAGGTTGTGTTCATACAGCACCAGGACACGGGGAAGATGACTTCGTTGTTGGTAAAAAGTATGGCTTAGAAGTACTTTGCCCAGTTGATGATAAAGGTGTATTAACAAATGAAGCACCTGGATTTGAAGGCTTATTCTATGATAAAGCTAACAAGCCAATTACGGAAAAATTAGAAGAAGTAGGCGCGTTACTGAAACTAACATTCATTACGCATTCATACCCACATGATTGGAGAACGAAAAAACCAATTATTTTCCGTGCGACAGCGCAGTGGTTTGCATCTATTGAAGCGTTCCGTAAAGAATTATTAGAAGCTGTTGCGGAAACAAAATGGGTACCAGCATGGGGAGAAACTCGTCTTCATAATATGGTTCGTGACCGTGGTGACTGGTGTATTTCTCGTCAGCGTGCATGGGGTGTGCCAATTCCTGTATTCTATGCAGAAAATGGTGATCCAATTATTACAGATGAAACAATTAATCATGTAGCAGATTTATTCCGTGAGCACGGTTCTAACGTATGGTTCGAGCGTGAAGCGAAAGATTTATTACCAGAAGGATTTACACATACAGGTAGCCCAAATGGTGAATTTCGTAAAGAAACAGACATCATGGATGTATGGTTCGATTCAGGTTCTTCTCACCAAGCGGTATTAGAAGAGCGCGAAGACTTACAACGTCCAGCTGATTTATATTTAGAAGGATCTGACCAGTATCGTGGTTGGTTTAACTCTTCATTATCAACAGCAGTTGCTGTAACTGGTAAAGCTCCATATAAAGGCGTACTAAGCCATGGTTTCGTACTAGATGGTGAAGGACGTAAAATGAGTAAGTCGATTGGAAACATCGTCGTACCGAAGAAAATTATGGATCAATTAGGCGGAGACATTTTACGCTTATGGGTATCTTCTGTTGACTATCAATCTGATGTACGTATTTCAGATGATATTTTAAAACAAGTAGCAGAAGTGTATCGTAAAATCCGTAACACATTCCGTTTCTTATTAGGAAACTTAGATGATTTTAATCCAAGTGAAAATACAGTAGCGGTAGCTGAACTTCGTGAAGTAGATCGTTACATGTTAGTGAAGTTAAATGACTTAATTACAAAAGTAAAAGATGCATATGAAACATATGACTTTGCTGCTGTATATCATGCAATTCACAACTTCTGTACAATTGATCTAAGTTCATTCTACTTAGACTTTGCAAAAGACATTTTATACATTGAAGGTGCAGATCACGCGGATCGTCGTGCAATTCAAACTGTATTATATGATGTTCTTGTTGCATTAACGAAACTTGTAACGCCAATCTTACCTCATACAGCTGATGAAGTATGGCCATATGTTCCTGGTGCAGAAGAAGAAAGCGTACAGTTAACTAATATGCCAGAAGCTACAGAAGTAGAGGGTTCAGAAGCGTTAAGAGCAAAATGGGATGCATTTATGACATTACGTGATGACGTTTTAAAAGCGTTAGAAGTAGCTCGTAATGAGAAAGTAATTGGTAAGTCATTAAATGCGAGCATTACGCTATATCCGACTGCAGAAATGAAGGCTATGTTAGAGTCTATTAGCGAAGACTTAAAGCAATTATTCATCGTCTCTGAGTATAAACTTGGTGGTACAATTGAAGAAGCGCCAACAGAAGCACCAAAGTATGAGCATACAGCTGTAGTTGTAGCACAGGCGACAGGTGAGACGTGTGAACGTTGTTGGGTTGTTTCAGAAACAATTGGTAAAGATGCAGAACATGAAACATTATGTGAGCGTTGTGCAACGGTTGTTAAAGAAAATTATGTAAAATAATGAAAAAAAGCTGACTGCTCATAATAGCAGTCAGTTTTTTGTTGATGATATATCGAAATAACTTTCACTCTCTTTCCTATGAAGGAAAAATGTGTGTGAGGTAAGCGTGGAAATTTCGGACACACTAATTGTACATTGCAGCTGGGAGGAATGTACACGTGAATGAAATTTATATGGAAATAAAAGAAGAATTGCAATTGATGAGAAAAGAGTTGCAAGATAGATTGGCGAAAGAAGTAATGCACACATACTATATGGAATTTGGGCAAGAACTTGGATACGAAATAAAGGAAGAGACAAAGAAAAAATTGCTATTACATGATATAAAAGAGGATTTAAAAGATGTAGAACGTGCATTGTTTAAAATGGAAATAGATATGTACGGTATTTGTGAAGAAACTGGAAGAGCGATTTCTACAAAACAAATGAAAACAATGCCGACTGCTCGTACTATTCATGAATTTTTCTATGAAAAGGTAAATGTATGAAATACGCACAACGATATTATGTTACCTTTTTTTAATTTATTTTATTCTTCTACAAAGGTTCATTGTGAAAAGGTAGCAGCTATGCTAAAATTTTGAGGTACACTGTCTTTGTGGGGGAAATGAAAATGATATATTATGTAATAGCGTTATTTGTCATTGCCATCGATCAAATATCGAAGTGGCTAATTGTAAAGAACATGGAATTGGGTACGAGCATTCCGATTATCGATAATGTATTATACATAACATCTCATCGAAATAGAGGAGCTGCCTGGGGTATTTTAGAAAATAAAATGTGGTTTTTCTACATTATTACAGTCATTTTCGTAGCATTTATCGTATTTTATATGAAAAAATATGCGAAAACGGACAAGCTTCTAGGTATTTCATTAGGTCTAATTTTAGGCGGAGCAATTGGCAATTTTATTGATCGTGTATTTAGACAAGAAGTAGTGGATTTCATTCACGTGTATATTTTCTCGTACAACTATCCGGTATTCAATATAGCTGACTCAGCATTATGTATTGGAGTTGTATTAATTATTATTCAAACAGTATTAGAAGGAAAGAAAGCGAAGGAGTAATTGAATGAGTGAAGTAGTACAAGTAACAGTTGCAGAAGAACAAAAAAGCGAGCGAATTGATAAATTCGTTGCAGAAATAAACAGTGAATGGTCACGTTCACAAGTGCAGCAATGGATTAAAGATGCTGTTGTGACAGTAAATGGGAAATCAGTTAAAGGGAATTATAAAGTAAAAGGAAATGATGAAATTACAGTAACAATTCCCGAGCCAGAAGAGTTAGATATTCAACCGGAAGATATGAATTTAGAAGTTTATTATGAAGATGCCGATGTACTAGTTGTAAATAAGCCGCGTGGCATGGTAGTACATCCAGCACCAGGGCATACGAAGGGTACGCTTGTAAACGGACTTATGCATCATTGTACAGACCTATCAGGTATTAACGGTGTAATGCGTCCTGGTATAGTACACCGTATTGATAAGGATACATCTGGATTATTAATGGTTGCTAAAAATGATATGGCGCATGAATCACTTGTAAATCAACTTGTAGCAAAAACGGTAACAAGACGTTATAAAGCGATTGTACATGGTGTAATTCCACATGATAAAGGAATAATTGACGCTCCAATTGGTCGTGATAAAAAAGAACGTCAAAGTATGACTGTTGATGAAAATGGTAAGAATGCAGTTACACATTTCCAAGTGTTAGAGCGATTTAAGGATTTCACACTTGTAGAATGCCGCTTAGAAACGGGACGTACACACCAAATTCGTGTTCATATGAAATATATTGGTTATCCACTTGCAGGAGATCCAAAGTATGGTCCGAAGAAAACGTTAGATATGAATGGACAAGCACTTCATGCAGGGATTTTAGGTTTTGATCACCCTCGTACTGGTGAATATATTGAGTTTGAGGCACCGATTCCAGAAGTGTTTGAAGAAGCGCTAAATGTTTTACGGAAATAGTATTGACAAATCATAAGAAAACTGAGATACTGACAACAGTTAAATAATGATCCTTTAACACAGCCCCGTGAGGTTGAGAAGGTAACGGTTTGAAATACTTAGGGTATGTTGTACCCTTTTTTCAAAAGTCCTCTCGCACACGCTGAGAGGACTTTTTTTATACCATTACTCTCACGCAAGAAAAAAAGCTTGGAGGTGTAGAGCATGCAAGAGAAAGCTGTCGTTTTAGATGACCAAATGATTCGCCGCGCTTTAACACGAATTAGTCATGAAATCGTGGAACGAAATAAAGGTGTCGATAATTGTGTTCTTGTCGGAATAAAAACACGTGGAATTTTTATTGCACAACGTTTGGCAGAACGAATTGGTCAAATTGAAGGAAAAGAGATGGAAGTAGGAGAGTTAGATATTACGTTATATCGTGATGATTTAACACTACAATCGAAACATAAAGAACCACTTGTAAAAGGTTCTGATATTCCTGTAGATATTACGAAGAAAAAAGTTATCCTTGTGGATGATGTGTTATATACAGGTAGAACAGTTCGAGCAGCAATGGATGCTCTTATGGATTTAGGTAGACCATCACAAATCCAATTGGCTGTTCTTGTTGATAGAGGTCATCGTGAATTACCAATTCGCGCTGATTATGTAGGAAAGAACATTCCAACATCTAGTGAAGAGCGTATCGAAGTTGATTTGCAAGAGACAGATCAACAAGATCGAGTAAGCATATACGATAAGTAAAGCCCTTTTAAATGTAGTCCTGTGAGGCTGCCAAAGGGTCTTGGCTTTCATATGTCAAATTTGGCATACGAAAGTGTAGGACTCTTTGTGCACAGGCACAAAGAGTTTTTTTATTGCAAAAATTAAAACTGAAGGAGGATGTAACAATGGAGCAAAAGCCAGTGTTAGACATTCATGAAGTACCGAAACCGGGAAAATGGTTATTATTAAGTATACAACATTTGTTCGCGATGTTTGGATCAACAGTGCTTGTTCCGTTTTTAACAGGACTGAATCCATCAGTAGCTTTAATATCAAGTGGATTAGGAACGCTAGCGTTTCTTCTAATAACGAAAGGTCAAGTACCAGCATATTTAGGATCATCATTCGCCTTTATTGCACCAATTATTACAGCGAAAACAGCAGGTGGACCTGGAGCAGCGATGCTTGGAGGAATGCTTGCGGGACTTGTTTACATCTTAATCTCACTCGGAATTAAGAAATCTGGGTCAGAATGGATTATGAAATTACTTCCGCCAATCGTAGTTGGGCCAGTCGTAATGGTAATCGGTTTATCTTTAGCACATACAGCAGTGAACATGGCGATGAACGGTGCGGATGGTAAGTATAGCATTACACACTTTTCAGTAGCATTAGTAACATTAGCAATTACAATCATTTGCTCCATATTCGGGAGAGGATTTTTCAGTATCATACCAGTGCTACTTGGAATCATCGGCGGGTATATATTCGCTTACTTCCAAGGGCTAGTAGATTTAAAGCCAGTAGCTGAGGCAAAATGGTTTGTCATACCAGACTTCACAGTACCGTTTGTAACATATACTCCGGAGTTTTCATGGAAAATTGTACTCTTAATGGTGCCAGTTGCACTTGTAACAATTTCAGAACATATCGGACATCAAATTGTACTTGGAAATGTTATTAAAAGAGATTTAATTGAAAAACCAGGTTTACATCGTTCAATCTTCGGTGATGGGATAGCAACATTGATCGCATCACTAATAGGAGGACCACCGAATACAACGTACGGTGAAAACATCGGTGTGCTAGCAATTACGAGAGCATACAGTGTATACTTATTCATCGGTTCAGCAGTGTTCGCAATCATGTTTGGATTTATCGGGAAGATTTCAGCACTGATTCATTCGATTCCAACACCAGTTATGGGTGGTGTATCAATCTTACTCTTCGGTGTAATCGCATCAAGTGGTTTACGTATGATGGTAGACGATAAAACAGACTTAGGTGACAAACGAAACTTAATGATTGCATCAGTTATACTAGTAATCGGTATTGGCGGAGCGGTACTGCACGTAGGTGAATCGTTCCAAGTAGAAGGAATGGCGCTAGCAGCAATTGTAGGTGTACTATTAAATCTACTACTACCAGAGACAAAACAAACAAATAAAACAAAACAATCTAAGCAGATTGCTTCATAAAAATAACCTTTTAATTCAGTCCTGTGAGATAGAAAAGGGTGGCTACTTTAACGCACCCTAGTCTCAAAGACTAGGGTATTTTTATACAGTTATTGTTATATAAATTCAATGGTGTTATCATAAAAAACAGAAAGATGAGGGATGACGATGAGCCATTTGTTAACGATGAGTGAATTATCGGAACAAGAAATTTCAGAAATCCTAAAAGACGCAGAAGATTTCGCGAATGGAAAAGAGAGAAAAACGACAGAGCAAACATTTGTTGCGAACTTGTTCTTTGAGAATAGTACGAGGACGAGATTTAGCTTTGAAGTTGCTGAGAAGAGATTAGGACTTGAAGTATTAGACTTTTCCGCAGATGCATCTAGCGTACAAAAAGGAGAAACTTTATACGATACGATAAGAACACTAGAATCAATCGGAACAAAAGCGGTAGTCATCCGCCATGAGCAAGATCGTTACTTCGATGAATTAAAAGATCAGGTGAATATCCCAATCTTGAACGCTGGAGATGGATGTGGAAATCATCCAACGCAATGTCTACTCGATCTTCTAACAATTAAACAAGAGTTTGGAAGATTTGAAGGTTTGAAGATTGCAATAGTTGGGGATGTTCGTCATAGCCGAGTAGCACGTTCTAATGCAGAAGCATTAACGAAACTGGGCGCGACAATTTACTTTGCAAGCCCAGAAGAGTGGAAAGATGAAGAGAACACATTTGGAACGTACAAGAGTTTAGATGAACTTGTTCCAGAAGTGGATGTGATGATGTTACTTCGTGTACAACATGAGCGTCATGACCATTATGAAACAGACATTATGAAAGAGTATCACGAGCAACATGGGTTAACAGTTGAAAGAGAAAAACGTATGAAAGAAGGAAGCATTATTATGCATCCAGCCCCTGTAAACCGTGATGTTGAAATTGCGAGTGAACTTGTCGAGTGTGAACGCTCACGCATATTCAAGCAAATGGAAAACGGGGTCTACGTAAGAATGGCTGTACTAAAACGCGCATTACCAAATGTATTAGGAGGAATGAAACATGAATTATTTGTTTAAAAATGGTCGTTATATGAATGCAGAAGGAACAATCGTAGCAACAGATCTTCTCGTACAAGACGGTAAAATTGCGAAGGTAGCAGAAAATATTACGGCAGATAATGCTGAAGTAATCGATGTAAATGGAAAGTTAATCGCACCTGGATTAGTAGATGTACACGTTCATCTTCGTGAACCAGGTGGTGAACATAAAGAAACAATTGAAACAGGAACACTTGCAGCAGCAAAAGGTGGATTTACTACAATTTGCGCAATGCCAAACACACGCCCAGTACCAGATTGTAAAGAACATATGGAAGACCTGCAAAAGCGTATTAAAGAAAAAGCACATGTAAATGTATTACCATATGGAGCAATTACAGTACGTCAAGCAGGTTCTGAAATGACCGATTTTGAAACGTTAAAAGAACTTGGAGCGTTTGCTTTCACTGATGATGGCGTAGGCGTGCAAGATGCAAGCATGATGTTAGCTGCAATGAAGCGTGCATCGAAATTAAATATGGCAGTTGTTGCACACTGTGAAGAGAACACACTTATTAATAAAGGATGTGTACATGAAGGGAAGTTTTCTGAGAAACACGGATTAAACGGTATCCCATCAGTATGTGAATCCGTACATATTGCCCGGGACATCTTACTTGCGGAAGCTGCAAATTGTCACTACCACGTATGTCACGTAAGTACAAAAGGATCTGTACGTGTAATCCGTGACGCGAAACGTGCTGGAATTAAGGTGACAGCAGAAGTAACACCGCATCACTTAGTATTATGTGAAGATGATATCCCATCGGCTGATCCTAACTTTAAAATGAATCCACCGCTTCGAGGAAAAGAAGATCATGCAGCGTTAATTGAAGGACTATTAGATGGAACAATTGATATGATCGCAACTGACCATGCACCGCATACTGCAGAAGAGAAAGCGCAAGGGATTGAAAGAGCACCGTTCGGAATTACTGGTTTTGAAACAGCATTCCCGCTTTTATATACAAACCTTGTGAAAAAAGGAATCATTACATTAGAGCAACTGATTCAATTCTTAACAGAAAAACCGGCTGACACATTCGGTTTAGAAGCAGGGCGCCTAACAGAAGGTAGAACAGCTGATATTACAATTATCGATTTAGAACAAGAAGAAGAAATTGATCCAACAACATTCTTATCAAAAGGAAAAAACACACCATTCGCAGGTTGGAAATGCCAAGGTTGGCCGGTTATGACAATCGTTGGTGGTAAGATCGCATGGCAAAAGGAGAGTGCATTAGTATGAAAAGACAACTTATCTTAGAAGATGGAACAGTATTAATTGGAAAAGGTTTCGGAGGAGAAATAGAAAAGTCAGGTGAGGTTGTATTTACAACTGGGATGACTGGATATCAAGAAACTTTATCTGATCCATCATACTGCGGTCAAATCGTAACATTCACGTATCCATTAATCGGAAACTACGGCATTAACCGTGATGATTTTGAATCAATTCACCCATCTGTAAATGGTTTAATCGTAAACGAAATTTGTGATCATCCATCAAACTTCCGTAATGAAATTTCGTTAAATGATTACTTGAAAGAAAGAAATATCCCAGGATTAGCAGGAATTGATACGAGAAAATTAACAAGAAAAATTCGTCAGTATGGAACTTTACGCGGACGTCTTTGCAATATGGATGTGGATGTAGAGGACATCGTTAGCCAATTGAAAGCAACTGTCTTTACAGATCATGTGAAACGCGTATCAACAAAAGATCCATATCCAAGTCCAGGCCGTGGACACCGAGTTGTACTTGTAGACTTCGGAATGAAACATGGTATTTTACGAGAATTAAATAAGCGTGATTGTGATGTAATTGTTGTACCTTACAATACAACAGCAGAAGAAATTCTACGCCTTAGCCCAGATGGAATTATGTTAAGTAATGGACCTGGGGACCCAAAAGATGTACCAGAAGCAATTGAAATGTTAAAAGAAATTATTGGTAAAGTTCCTTTATTCGGGATTTGCCTAGGACATCAATTGTTCGCCCTGGCATCTGGTGCGAATACAAGTAAGTTAAAATTCGGTCACCGTGGTTTAAATCATCCAGTAAAAAATCTTGCAACTGGAAAAGTAGCAATTACATCTCAAAACCATGGTTACGCAGTAGAAGAAGAATCAGTTGGAAATACAGAACTGGAAATTACACATGTTGCTTTAAATGATGGAACAGTAGAAGGTCTTCGTCATACGAAGTTCCCGGCATTTACAGTGCAATACCATCCAGAAGCTTCTGCAGGACCAGAAGATGCAAATGATTTATTCGAAGATTTCTTAGCAATGATTGAAAACTTCAAGAAAGAAGGGGAAGAGTTATGCCAAAACGCCTAGACATTAACACAATTTTAGTAATCGGATCAGGACCAATTGTAATTGGGCAAGCAGCAGAGTTTGATTACTCTGGTACACAAGCTTGTCAATCTCTTAGAGAAGAAGGTTACAAAGTAATCCTTGTTAACTCTAACCCAGCAACAATTATGACAGATACTGCAACAGCAGATAAAGTATATATAGAACCATTAACATTAGAATTCGTAAGCCGTATCATTCGTAAAGAACGTCCAGATGCACTCCTACCAACATTAGGTGGTCAAACAGGCCTAAACATGGCTGTTGAACTTGCGAAATCAGGCATACTTGAAGAGTGCGGAGTTGAAATTTTAGGAACAAAATTATCAGCAATCGAGCAAGCCGAGGATCGTGATTTATTCCGTACATTAATGCAGGAATTAAATGAACCAATTCCATCTAGCACGATTATTCATACGCTGGAAGAAGCACATGAATTTGTAAAAGAAATTGGTTATCCAGTTATTGTTCGCCCAGCATTTACAATGGGGGGAACAGGTGGCGGAATCTGTAATAATGAAGAAGAACTAATTGAAATCGTATCAGGTGGATTAAAACATAGTCCAGTAACACAATGTTTATTAGAAAAGAGTATTGCCGGTTGTAAGGAAATTGAATATGAAGTAATGCGTGATTCGAATGATAACGCGATTGTAGTATGTAACATGGAAAATATCGATCCGGTTGGGGTTCACACAGGTGATTCTATCGTTGTAGCACCGAGCCAAACATTAAGTGACCGTGAGTATCAAATGTTACGAAACACTTCATTAAGAATTATTCGTGCATTAGGAATTGAAGGTGGATGTAACGTTCAGCTTGCACTTGATCCACATAGCTTCCAATACTATGTAATCGAAGTAAACCCGCGTGTGAGTCGTTCGTCTGCACTAGCATCTAAAGCAACTGGATATCCAATTGCGAAGCTAGCGGCGAAAATTGCAGTCGGTTTAACATTAGATGAAATTATAAACCCAGTAACACAAAAAACATACGCTTGCTTCGAGCCAGCATTAGACTATGTTGTTTCAAAAATTCCACGTTGGCCATTTGATAAGTTTGAATCAGCAAACAGAACACTTGGTACACAAATGAAGGCAACTGGTGAAGTTATGTCAATCGGACGTAACTTAGAACAATCATTATTAAAAGCGATTCGTTCTTTAGAGCTTGGCGTTTATCACCTAGAGTTAGACCACTTAAAAGAGCTTGATAAAGAAACGATGAAAAAGCGTATTATAAAAGCTGATGACGAGCGTCTGTTCGTTGTAGCAGAAGCAATCCGTCAAGGTGTAACGAAAGAAGAAATCAACGAATGGTGTGAAATGGACTTCTTCTTCTTACAAAAAGTTGAAAATATCGTAAACATGGAACGCGAAGTAAAAGCGAATGTAGGAAATATGGAAGTGTTACAATCTGCGAAAGAAATGGGCTTCAGTGACCATTACATCGCCAATGCTTGGAACAAAACAGAGCGTGAAATTTACGATATGCGTAAAGAAAGCAATATGACTCCTGTTTATAAGATGGTAGATACTTGTGCGGCAGAGTTTGAATCTGCAACACCATACTACTACAGCACATATGGTGACGAGAATGAATCGATTGTAACAGATCGTAAGAGTGTAGTTGTACTAGGATCTGGTCCAATCCGTATTGGTCAAGGTGTTGAGTTTGATTATGCAACAGTTCACTCTGTAGGGGCAATAAAAGAAGCTGGATATGAGGCAATCATTGTTAATAACAACCCAGAAACAGTTTCAACAGACTTCAGTATTTCTGACAAATTATACTTTGAACCATTAACAATCGAAGATGTAATGCACATTATCGATTTAGAAAAGCCAGAAGGTGTTATCGTCCAATTCGGCGGACAAACGGCAATTAACTTAGCGGCTAAATTAGAAGCACACGGTGTGAAAATCTTAGGAACATCACTTGAAGATTTAGACCGTGCAGAAGATCGTGATAAGTTTGAAGCAGCTTTAACAAAGCTTGGTATCCCGCAACCAGTTGGTAAAACAGCAACGACTGTAGAGCAAGCAGTAGCGATCGCTGACAAAATTGGTTACCCAGTATTAGTAAGACCATCTTACGTACTAGGTGGACGTGCGATGGAAATCGTATATCGTCAAGAAGAATTACTGCACTACATGAAAAATGCGGTTAAAGTTCACGCAGATCACCCAGTATTAATCGACCGTTATATGGTTGGTAAAGAAATTGAAGTAGATGCAATTTCAGACGGTGAGAATGTATTCATTCCAGGTATTATGGAACATATCGAACGCGCTGGAGTTCACTCTGGGGATTCAATTGGAGTATATCCACCACAGAGCTTATCTGAAAAACTAAAAGAACAAATTATTGAACATACAATTGGGCTTGGAAAAGGTTTAAACATTGTTGGATTACTAAACATTCAGTTTGTAGTATTCAAAGATGAAGTGTATGTAATTGAAGTAAATCCACGTGCGAGCCGTACAGTACCATTCTTAAGTAAAATTACAGGCGTACCGATGGCAAATATCGCAACGAAAGTTATTTTAGGTCAAAACCTTGTAGAACAAGGATATGGAACGGGCTATCACCCAGAAGAGAAGGAAGTGTATGTAAAAGCACCGGTATTCTCATTTGCGAAACTACGCTCAGTTGATACAACATTAGGGCCTGAAATGAAATCAACAGGGGAAGTAATGGGTAAAGATTTAACGCTTGAAAAAGCATTATATAAAGGACTTGTTGCTTCAGGAATTAACATTCCAACGCACGGATCAGTAATCATCACTGTAGCGGATAAAGATAAAGAAGAAGCGCTGGAAATTGCAAAACGCTTCCATGAAATCGGCTATAACTTATTAGCAACAGCAGGAACAGCACAATCGCTAACAGAACAAAACATTCCGGTGCAAGTTGTAAACAAAATTGATTCTGAAGACTACAACTTACTTGATATTATCCGTCAAGGGAAAGCGCAGTTTGTAATCAATACATTAACAAAAGGAAAACAACCAGCGCGTGATGGTTTCCGCATTCGCCGTGAATCAGTAGAAAATGGTGTGGCTTGCTTAACATCACTTGATACAACGAGAGCAATCTTGAGAGTATTAGAATCTATGACATTCTCAGCTCATTCAATGAAAGAAATTACGCAAACGAAGCGTCACGAGGTGGTACATGCATGATGCAAAAGCAAAATATGATCGTCGTTAACCAAAAAGAAATCGCAAAAAACATTTACGAATTAGTGCTTCAAGGGGATTTAGTGCAGCAAATGAACGATCCAGGACAGTTTGTACACATTAAGGTAGCAGAGGGCATTACGCCCCTTCTGCGCCGCCCAATTAGTATTTGTAATGTCGATCAAGACAAGAACGAATTTACAATGCTATATCGTGCGGAAGGACAAGGGACAAAAACATTAGCGAAAAGAAAACAAGGTGAACTTGTAGATGTGTTAGGACCACTTGGTCATGGATTTCCTGTAGAAGAAGCGGAATCTGGACAAACGGCTCTATTAGTTGGTGGGGGAATTGGTGTACCACCACTATATGAATTGTCACAGCGTCTTGTAGCAAAAGGAGTACGCGTTATTCACATCTTAGGTTTCCAAACGAAAGATGTTGTCTTCTATGAAGAGAAATTCGCAGAACTTGGTGATACGTATGTTGCAACAGTTGATGGTACACATGGTACAAAAGGGTTTGTAACAGATGTAATCGATAGCTATGGAATTGACTTTGACATTCTCTACTCATGTGGACCTTTAGCGATGCTTCGTGCATTAGAAGGACGCTATAAGGAGAGAAAAGCCTACATTTCATTAGAAGAACGTATGGGCTGTGGTATCGGAGCATGTTTCGCATGTGTATGCCATTTGCAAGCAGATCCGAGTGGACATTCTTACAAGAAGGTGTGTAGCGACGGACCAGTATTTCCAATCGGGGAGGTTGTACTATGAACAGATTGCAAGTTGAATTACCAGGGTTATCATTAAAAAATCCAATCATCCCAGCATCTGGTTGCTTCGGATTTGGTCGTGAGTATGCACAGTTCTATGATTTAAGTGTACTTGGATCAATTATGATTAAAGCGACAACAGAACAACCTCGTTATGGAAACCCAACGCCTCGTGTTGCTGAAACACCAGGCGGAATGCTAAATGCAATCGGGCTTCAAAATCCTGGATTAGAAAAGGTAATGAATTCTGAATTACCTTTTCTCGAGCAATTTGATCTTCCGATTATTGCAAACGTTGCGGGTTCACAAGCTGAGGATTACGTAGCGGTTGCGAAGGCGATTTCAAAGGCACCTAATGTTCATGCGCTAGAATTAAATATTTCTTGTCCAAACGTAAAAACGGGTGGTATCGCTTTTGGTACAAATCCTGAAATTGCTGCTGATTTAACGAAGCGAGTAAAAGAGGTTTCTGAAGTACCGGTATATGTGAAATTGTCACCGAACGTGGCAAACATTGTGGAAATTGCAAAAGCAATTGAAAATGCGGGTGCGGACGGTTTAACGATGATTAATACATTGCTTGGTATGCGTCTAGATTTAAAAACTGCAAAACCAATTTTAGCAAACCGTACGGGCGGACTATCAGGGCCTGCGATTAAGCCAGTAGCAATTCGTATGGTACATGAAGTAAGTCAAGCTGTTAACATTCCGATCATCGGAATGGGTGGTATTGAAACAGCAGAAGATGTAATTGAATTCTTCTATGCTGGCGCAAGCGCGGTTGCAGTTGGAACGGCGAACTTTATCGATCCGTTCGTATGTCCGACAATTATTGAAGAATTACCAGCATTACTAGATGAATTAGGATTTGATCATATTTCGGAATGTCAAGGAAGGAGCTGGAAGCAAACATGTCACAGTCGTTAATCGTTGCACTAGATTTTCCAGGGAAACAAGAGGTAGAACAATTCTTACACCACTTTGAAGGGGAAGAGTTATTTGTCAAAGTTGGTATGGAGTTGTTTTACAAAGAAGGTCCTGCAATTATTACGTACTTAAAAGAAAAAGGACATAAAATCTTCCTAGATTTAAAACTTCATGATATTCCGAATACGGTAAAAAACGCTATGCGTAGCCTAGCTAGTCTAGATGTAGATATGGTAAATGTTCATGCTGCTGGGGGAAGCAGCATGATGAAAGCTGCGATTGAGGGATTAGAGGAAGGTAAGCAAGAAGGAAAAGAGAGACCGATTTGTATTGCCGTTACACAATTAACAAGCACTTCGGAAGCTATGATGAAAAAAGAGATTGGCATTGAGAAAACGTTAGAAGAAGCGGTTGCTCATTATGCAAAATTAACGAAAGAAAGTGGACTTGATGGAGTTGTTTGTTCAACACTTGAAGTACCAAAATTACGTGAAGTATGCGGAAATGAATTTGTAACAGTAACACCGGGGATTCGTCTTGCAAGCGATGATGTAAATGACCAAGTGCGCGTAGCAACACCGAAACGTGCGAGGGAACTTGGTTCAAGCTACATCGTAGTAGGACGTAGTATTACAAAAGCAGAAAATCCGCTTGAAGCGTATAAAACAGTAAAACAACAGTGGGAAGGTGTAACAGTATGAAAAAAGAAATCGCATCGCATTTATTAGAAATTGGAGCAGTATTTTTACAACCGAATGACCCATTTACTTGGTCTTCTGGTATAAAATCACCAATTTATTGTGATAATCGTTTAACTTTATCTTATCCAAAAGTACGCCAAGCGATTGCAGCTGGATTAGAAGAGTTAATTAAAGAGCACTTCCCAACTGTAGAAGTTATTGCAGGAACAGCAACTGCTGGTATTGCGCACGCTGCATGGGTAAGCGATCGTATGGATTTACCAATGTGCTACGTGCGTAGTAAAGCAAAAGGTCACGGTAAAGGGAACCAAATCGAAGGAAAAGCTGAAAAAGGTCAAAAAGTAGTAGTAGTAGAAGACTTAATTTCAACTGGCGGTAGTGCAATTACATGTATAGAAGCACTTCGCGAAGCTGGCTGTGAAGTATTAGGAATCGTATCAATCTTCACATACGAGCTTGAGTCAGGAAAAGAGAAACTAGAAGCAGTAAACGTAGCATCATATTCTTTAAGTGATTACAGTGCATTAACTGAAGTTGCAGCAGAAAAAGGTATGATCGGACAAGCTGAAACGAAAAAATTACAAGAGTGGCGTAAAAATCCAGCTAATGAAGCTTGGATCACAGCGTAACACGAAAAAAGACGACCGCGGGGGAACGCGGTCGTCTTTTTTATATCATTGCTAAAATTTTATGTAAAGTTCCATCGATATCAAAGAAAATCATATTACAATCTCCTCACTAATAACTACTTATTGTTTTCTGCAACTTCATATCCTCTCACAAACAATAGAGTCATATAAGAAATAATAAATGAGAAGATACTATACATACCGACCCAAAAGAAAAACTTTGGAGGGAAGGCGATAGCACCTACTATTAAAAAACTAGCAAACGTTACAATTGGCATTACATAGTACGTTCTCGTTCTACGTGTTCCAATAACAGAAACGATAAAGATAAGTAATGGACAAATTAATAAGACAAAAATCAATTCATTCATAGTTATGTCCCCTTTTCTAATTGAAGTAATCTGTTTCTCGTAAACGTTTTGAAATAAATACTCTCTTAATATAATTTCGCTACGTAATAAATAAACCCTTTTGAAGGTTAGTATGTTTCAATATTTAACCTAAAAAGGCGTAAGCAAGTATTATCTTGCTTACGTTACAGGATAAACATCGCAACGATCGTGGTGACGATTAAGCCAATCACAACTGGTAAAAAGTTTCGGCGCGCAAGTTCAAACGGATCTACTTTGCATATGGCAGCGGCAGGAATAAGCGCCCAAGGAATTAAAGTGCCACCGCCGGTCCAGATTGCTGCAATTTGCCCGAGTGCTGTTAATGTAGCGGTTCCATGCCCAAGTGCTGTTCCGAAAAGGTTTGCAATCGAACCAGCAAGTGATATACCGGAAAAACCAGATCCATCTAAGCCTGTTATGACACCAACGATAGTTAATGTTCCTGCCGATACATATTGATTTAAAGGTACAGTTTGGGATAAGGCGATTCCTAAGTCGTTAATGATTCCATGTGAACCTTTCGGTAAATAGTCTCCGATAATTTTTATAAAGCCGCTATCTCCTAAATAAAAGAGTGCAGCAATTGGGATAACTGGACCAAAGATTTTAAATCCAAATTGGAGCCCTTCTATAAAATAATCGGTCGTTTTATTCAGTCCATTACCTTTGTAGGCGATGAGAGAAATGAGGATAATCATAATAACAGTCGTCCCGCCGATAAGTGCAGTTGCATCGCTTCCTTGTAGTTTAAATTGAATCATGCAAAGAATATCTATGGCATATACGATCGGAATACAAATAGCGAGCCATTTTTTTGTCTGAGGAGATAATGAAGTGAGCGTTTTAGAAGACTCAGTTGATGGAATAGATTCTTGTATAGATAAGCCTGTATGAAATTCTTTTCGTAAGAAGAAAAATGCGACGGAAGTTGTCACAATACCCATAACAATAACGAGGGGAACACTGGCTGAAACAACGCTGGAAACAGGAAGACCAGCAGCGTCTGCAGTTAATTTCGGTGCACCTTGAATTACGAAGTCACCAGATAAGGCGATGCCGTGTCCGAATAAGTTCATAGCAATGGCAACACCAATTGGCGGAAGGCCGACGCGTACAGCGACTGGTAATAAAATGGCCCCCATTAAGGCGACAGCTGGAGAAGGCCAAAAGAAAAAGGAAATTGTCATCATTAAAAGACCGATAATCCAGTAGGCATGTGCAGGTGTACGAATCATCTTTGTAAATGGTGAAATCATCGTATCATTTATGCCGGTATGAACGAGTAGATTGCTCATTGATACGATAATGGAGATGATTAATATAGTTGGTAATAGTTCGGTAATGGCGTAAATGAAACTTTGAAAGATACCACTAATGGCAAGAGGGATAGAACTTGTAGCGGTTAATGCTAATAAAAAGATAAAAACGATACAAATGATCGTCGTATCTTTTCTAAAAATAAAAAAGGTAATAATAGTGAGTAAACAAAGAATATAGAGAGCATGTAAAAGCGTTAATTCAACTCCCATAACATTCACATCCTTTAGGCGTTCGTGTAGTTCATTGTATGAAAGCGGTGAAGGTATGTGAGTATAGGAAAAAGAAAAAAGTGAAATTTCATGTATCGTAATGGTAAGGAGTAGAAATGGATGTTGAAATACAATTAATCCTAAAAATGGAATTAAAGGAGGGCTTATGCGCAAAGAAATTGGATTTTGGGGATTTATCATACCTTGTAGTCTATTAATCATTTTAAATCTGCTTACAAACAATGAATGGATAAGTATCATACCTGTTCTCGGGTTTGTTTTTATACTGTTATATCGTTGGGATGACATGAAACAACATGGTAAGAAAAGTATTGGAATTATGATAGGTATCATTGTTGTTTGTTCATTTGTCGTAGGGGTTATTTTAATAGAGGGCCAAAAGCAAATGGAGAAAATATCTATTTTTCAAGATTGGATGTCTTCTGCGAAAGGTCTTTATCTTGTAATTGTAGTCGTTATTTTTCTAAGAGTCATGATAAGAATAGCAAGTTACATATTAAAGGAGAAGTAGAATGGGGGAGTACGAATGAGAGAGAAAATAGGGTATTATGGTGTGCTCGGTTGTTTAATATTATCAGTTATTTCGGGGCAATTTCTTAAAAGTGAATGGGTACCAGTAATATTATGTATAGGAGTATTGATTTTTGCTCCTATGTATCGCTGGGATGAATGGAAAGCATATAGTCGAAAAAAGAAAATTGTTTTCAGCATCGAGTTTGTCATTATAATTAGCACGATTCCGTTTTTGTTATTGAAAGGAAATGAGATAATAGATGGAATTGTAATGTTTCAAGGGTGGTTATTTATTGCGAAATTGCTATATTTAATATGCATTTTAATATCGGTAGCGGTAGTCGCTAAAAAAGTAAACGAAAAGTTATTCGTTAATGAATAAAAGAAAATGCCACCTTATTCGGTGGCATTTTCTTACTTTACTGAATGAGCTTTTTGCATCTTTTTAATTAAACGAATTTGTCCGCGATGGTTGATCTCATCTTCAAATACGTGAAACCACTTAAAGTAGTTATGAAAAAACTCCTGTTAAAAAGTTCATGATTTTTAACAGGGAATGACAATTAGTTCCCGATTTGCCTTTGTAATAACCTCATAGCCTTCTTTTGTGATGACAATATCATCTTCAATTCTACACCCGCCCCAGTTTGGTATATAAATACCTGGTTCAACTGTAACAACCATACCTTCTTCTAAAGTAGCCTTACTTTCTTGGGATAGACGGAGAGGTTCATGAATTTCTAACCCAAGCCCATGACCAGTAGAGTGGCCGAAATATTGACCGTATCCATGTTCTGTAATGTAATCTCTCGTTATATCATCGATACTTTTCGCAGTTTCTCCAGGTTTAATGGCTGCAGTTCCACGCTTTAATGCTTCTAATACAACATTATATATTTCTTTGAATTCTTCCGATGGTTCGCCAATCGCTACAGTACGTGTTAAATCGGAACAATACCCGTTATAAAGTGCACCGAAATCTAAGGTAACGATATCGCCGTGCTCGATTATTTTATTTGATGCAACTCCATGAGGAAGTGAAGAACGAACGCCAGAAGCTACAATAATTTGAAATGATGAGGATGTAGCCCCTTTCTTTCGCATGAAAAATTCTAATTCATCTCGGACATCAGTCTCACTTATTCCTGGCTTTAGAAACGTAAGGATGTGGTGAAATGATTCGTCAGCAATATTAGCCGCAATTTTCATTGTTTCTATTTCAGGTGTGTCTTTAATAATGCGAATATCTTCGATGATTTCACACACTTGCACCATTTCCGCATGTATGTATTTTTGTAAGTTTTTATATTGTTGTAATGTCATGTTATTTTCTTCAATTCCAAGTTTTTGAATGTTTAATTTCGATACTTGATTTGCGATTTCTTTTTCTAGATTTCCTTTATGCATAATAATTTTAGCTTCTTTTATTTGTGATTTCGCTTGATCTACAT